>NZ_JBSXOM010000001.1:0-2211 GCF_056859455.1 Qipengyuania sp. L-5Y
TTGTCTATTACCGGATCGATGATGACAGGCTTTCGAAGGTTGTCGATGCGGCGGGGGGACTTGGCGGGCTGTCTCCCGCACCGATACGCCACTCACGACAGCCGGCACCGGGGGTGGCCAACTTTGCCAAACTGGGGTGAAGCTCTTCTTCACTAGATGAAGGTATGTGTCACCTCCAACGACGAAAGATACCGGCGCTAGCTTCTTACGCGAGAATGATAGGCTTTTTGCGATCAGAGGATGGTCGCCCGCCAATCGCGAGTTGCCGCATATAGGAAATTCTTCCGGGACGGTAATTGGGCGAGTTAGGGGTGCTTTGCTGACGGGCAGTTTCATAGCAAGCAGTCTGGCGGACTTGTTTTGGTAGGTGACTGTCCGCTCAAGGGTGATTGAGCCTTAAAGCCGCTATTCGGCTAACGTCCCATTAACGGTCGTTGGCGCCACAATCGCAAAATCAGGCAGTCGGCGTCGGTCGCGCCCATAAACGGCCACATGCGGCATATCTCGTCCGAATCAATTGCTGACCGAAGCGTGATTGCAACCTCGCTCTTCAATTGCCTGTCGCGCTACTGGGAACTGCTAGGCGGAAAAGGCGATGGCGGAATGTAGCCTTTCGGCATTGGCGATGGTGGTGCTGGATTGAGGATGCTTTCCTCTGATCGAAAATCGATCTGACGACCTTTTTCGCCTGTTCCCTCTACCAGGACGATCCGGTCCGCTCCGGTGCGGATCACTGCGGGCTCGGCAGTCAGCATTGTCATAACTGCGTCCGGTCCATTGGATGTCTTCCGAGCGACGACTGGGCAATCACTTACATCGATCTTGTCTGTTGTTGCGAGCCTCGCGTCTGCCGTCCATCGTATAGGGATCGGTAAATCGGGGCACCGCGACCACGACAGGCGCTCCGGTTCAATCGTTACAATACCTGGGTTATCTTCGATTCCAAACCCGGCCGAACTCCAGCCATCGTAGGACGTAGACATTTGCGGCACCCAACGTCCTTGGATCTCGTGGAAATCGGGCTTGTGCGCCTGCCGCCATAGCTCTGGCTCTATGAGCACCAATTCGCCTGCATTGCTCTTGAGCGAGATGCGCCCCGGACTGATCCTGCGAACCTCAGGCTTACTGCCAAAGAAAGCGAAAAAGCGCTCGTCGCGGGCCTCGCGTTCGGGTCCGCAAGCTTTCAACGTTTGTAAACGTGATCCGTCGCCGGTATCGTACAGGATGCCATCCGTTCCGATAGACGCTGGATTGCCGGACTGATTACAGCCGACGTTGTAGGTTATCCTGTTGTCGTCGATTTGAAGATAGGCATCGCGCCACGGCGTGTTGTCTCGCCATGAGGGTTCGAAATCCTCGAACCGTTCTATGAGCCAGAAACCTTCGATTTCGCTCAGGGATGTCAGCAACCGAAGCTGCTCCTCCGAAATCTTAGCAACGCTGTCTCTGTAGTCTGAATTGTCACACGCCGCCAAAGAAGCACAGCATGCGCAGGCAAGAAGGACAACGTGGAGAGGGTGTTTCATTCGAAAACAAACAGTCTTGGCGTGATTTGGCTCCGACATCTCGAAAATGCCATTCCCGTTCCTGCCCTCCACTACGCTGAGGGCGATAAAGCGAATGACCAAGATTAGGCCGCAAAGCAGCCATTACTTCTGTTGTCTTACAGAAATTTCCCAATGAGCTTAGCTAGACGCAGGTCAAGAGTGCGCTGCTGCAGGCAACAACTAATGTATTGAAATGTCGGGTCAGATCGCAATGCGCCCCTCGCCGCCCTAAACCTGCCCAATCGCTTCGAGAGCGGCCCCGGCTGCCAGCCATGCTTCTTCTGCTACTGCCAAGGAATCGACCGTGTCGGCACGCTTTCGCAGCAACTCTTCCATCGATACGCCATTCAATTTGGATGTGCTCGCGCTGCCTGCAAGGATCGAACGGTCGAGTTTTTCGACTTCAGCTGTGAGCCGCTCGATTGTTTTTTCGGCTTTGGTCAGTTCGGACTTGGCCTCGCGGGCCTGAGGCTCAATTTTATTCCGGCGCGAGCCGCGCGATTTGCCGCCTCCACTGCGCCGGTCTCCCTTGGGCTGGTTCCGACCCAGAACGAAATCGATGTAGTCCTGCATGCTTCCAGCGTACTCGGTCGCAGTGCCGCTATCGACAAGGATCAGCCGATCCGCAGTCAGTTCGACCATGTGGCGATCGTGACTGATAAGG
>NZ_JBSXOM010000002.1:0-3703 GCF_056859455.1 Qipengyuania sp. L-5Y
GACGTATTCTTTGCAGTCGCAGTTTATGTCGAGCGTCGCAGCCGGAGGCGCGGGATTGCGTCGGTTCGTCATGATTTTACTCCAGATAATTACCGGTCCTTCGACCTCAACATGTCGAAGGAACCACCATGCCAACAAGATCATTTGTGTCGTTTCAGCCTGCACCAAGCAGGGTTGGAGAGCCGCCCAGTACTCACGCCCTATTCAGTGCATTCCTCTCCTCTCTGTCGGTTGAAGAGGGAACCGCCTGTGCGGTCCTGTACAGCGCAGCGATCCGCCATTTTCTGTGTTGGCTGGGACTACGCGGGATTGCGCTCGGGACGGTTGATGATCGCATCGTGCGCCGTTTTGAGCAGCATCGATGCCGGTGCCCAAGGTATTCAGCGCAAGCGACAGCCTACAAGGCCGATCTTGCGGCGCGTGTCAGGCGCTTTGTCCGGTTTCTCGAAGACCAGGGTTACATCGACGTAGCCGATGGGATTTACGATCTCGGGCGTCATCTTGCTGACTATTCGCATATGATCGATGGCCTCCAACTCGCGAAGGGGGTGGCGCAAGCCTACCGTTCAGAGGCGGAGCACTTCGCGGCCTGGCTGCGGGTATCGCGATGTCCATGGACCGATGTCGATGACACGGTCACCAAACAGTATGCCGATCACGATTGTCGGTGTCCGGTTTTCCGCAAGCGCGGCAAGCTGACCACTTCCGGCAGGAAGCGACGGCGGCGTTGCACACGGCACTTCGTTGAGTTTCTTCGTGATCGGCGCGCCATCGCTCCGGTCGCGGTGAAGGTGGTCGAAGATCCGCAGGTCGCGGCATATGTCGGTTGGCTCAGGCAGGATCGAGGCGTGACCGACGAGACGATCCGGCGATACCGGGCAGAGATTGAGCGGCTGATGCCCATGCTCGGCGCGCCGGCACAATGGGATGCTGCCACTCTGCGAGATGCGTTCGAGCGTCGCAGCAAGGAGATCCCGGGATCGGCTTCGCTGCTCGCCACGATCATGAGGAGCTATCTTCGGTTTCTTATTGGCCGAGGCCAATGCCGCCCAGCGCTGCTGCACGCAATGCCTTCCGTACGGAGATACCGGCTTTCGGCATTGCCGCGCTACATCGACCCGGCAACGATCGAGAGGATCATTGCAGCCTGCCCGACAGGTCGGCCGGTGGAAGTTCGGGATAAGGCGATCATTCTCCTGCTTGCCAGACTTGGCCTGCGAGCAGGAGATATTCGGGATATGCGTCTCGACGATATCGATTGGCGATCCGGCCATCTGAAGGTCAAGGGCAAGACGCGTCGACCGGATCGTTTGCCATTGCCACAGGGTGTTGGCGACGCGATCCTGGCATATCTTGCTGCGGCCCGCCCGACGGCCATCGAAGCGCACCTGTTCTTGCGTTCGCAAGCCCCGTTCCGGCCATTCAGTTCGTCAGCCGAGATCGCCGGCATCGTTGCACGCACACTCGAGCGCGGCGGGATCGAAGGTCTGCCGACCGGATCGCACATATTCCGGCATTCGCTTGCAACCAACATGCTGCGCTCTGGTGCAGGCCTGGAGTCCATCGGGACCATCCTGCGCCACAGCTCGCCCGAGACCACCGCCATTTACGCCAAGACCGATCTGCCGATGCTCTTGAAGATCGCACAACCCTGGCCCGGAGACCTGTCATGATAAACGCACAGATTTCGCGGTACGTCGCTTTGCATCGCAGCCTCGGTCGCAAATTTTTCGAGCAGGAGCGCCTGCTTCGCAAGTTCGGCACCTACGCGACTGGCTTCGGAGACAGCCACACCCGTATCGACCGCATCTACGACTGGTGCCGAGCGACGACTTCGCAGAACACCGCGCGGACCGGCTTCACTTTCGTGCGCAACTTCTGCTTGTTTGCCCATGCCGAGGATCCAGCCAACCAGGTTCCGCCCGCCGGTGTGTTTGGCCGGGGGAAGCGTCCGCGACCAACGCCGCACATCATCCAACCGGAACAGGTCCGGGCGATCATGAAGGCGGCGCTCGATCTTCCGCCCAAGGGCATGATCAGTCCCTTCACCTATCATTACCTGTTCGGTCTGCTGGCGGCGACCGGTCTGAGGATTTCCGAAGCTCTAGCACTACAGTGCGACGATCTGGTCGAAGACGGTCTGATCGTCCGCGACGGCAAGTTCGGCAAGCAGCGCCTAATCGCCTTGCAGCCATCAATCCGTCAGGCTCTCGAGGCCTATCTCGCAACCCGGGCAAGGCTCGGTGCCACGGGCAACGATCTGTTCGTGACGATCCGGGGAAGAGCACCCCATAAGGTCCGCGCCCACGTCGTGTTCGTCAGGCTGGCGCGACAGCTCGGATATCGTGGACCAACCGGGACTGCAGGTATGCGGCTTCACGATTTGCGGCATACCTTCGCCGTACGCTCGCTCGAGTCCTGCTCGCCGGACCGGGACGCCGTGACGCATCACATGGCCGCGCTCAGTGTCTATCTCGGTCACACCTCGGTCGCCAACACCTACTGGTATCTCGAAGCCACGCCAGTGCTGCTGCGCGACATCGCTGCCGCGAGCGAGGATCTGTATCTGGGAGAAGCGGCATGACGGCGCTTGCTCCCCATCTCACAGCCTTCCTGCGCGAACATCTGCCGCGGGAACGCGCCGTAAGCCCGCATACGGTGAAGACCTATGCCAACTGCTTCGTCCTGCTGGTCCGGTTCGCATCCGATCGGCTGAAGCGTCGACCGACCGATCTCGAGATCGAGGATTTCGGCACCGACATGATCATGGCCTTTCTCGGCCATGTCGAGGTCGAGCGCGGCAGCTGTGTGCGGACCCGCAATGGCAGGCTCGCTGCGATCAGATCCTTCTTCCGGTACATCGAGTATCGGGTTCCGGCGTGTCTTGACCAGGCGCTTCGGGTTCGATCGATCCCCAGCAAGAAGGCAAACAAGACGCTGATCGATTATCTCGACCGGGCCGAGATCAAGGCATTACTCGACGCGCCCGATCCTCGGACACGGCTCGGTACGCGCGATCGCGCTATGCTGCACTTGACCTATGCAGCGGGGCTTCGGGTATCGGAACTCGTGTCGCTGCAACTGCGCGATTTCCCGGATCGATCGCTCTCGACGGTCCACATCATGGGTAAAGGCCGTCGCGAGCGGGTCTTGCCGCTATGGAAAGAGACCCAGTCCGCACTCCGCGCATGGCTTGTCATCCGTCCTGAGACTGAGGTCGCCGAGGTATTTCTCAACGCGAACGGGCAGCCCATCACCCGCGATGGCTTCGCATTCCGTCTCGCCGAACATGTCAACGCGGCAGCAAAGAAGCAGCCGTCGTTGCTGCGCAAACGAGTCACGCCGCATGTATTGCGTCATTCCTGCGCGATGCACACGCTCGCAGCGACAGGCGATATTCGCAAGGTCGCACTATGGCTTGGACATGCCAGCATCCAGAGCACCGAAACATATCTGCGCGCCGATTCAGAGGAGAAGCTGCGGATTTTGGCTGCGCATGGCGGGCCGGAAATCAGCCCTGGACGCTTCAAGCCGCCGTCAGACACTCTGATCGCCATGCTCAACGACGTCCGCAAGCGGGCATAGCCTTCGGCCACGCTGCCCCAACCGCACAATTATCTGGAGTAAAATCATGACGAACCGACGCAATCCCGCGCCTCCGGCTGCGACGCTCGACATAAACTGCGACTGCAAAGAATATGTC
>NZ_JBSXOM010000003.1:0-4969 GCF_056859455.1 Qipengyuania sp. L-5Y
GCGGGATAGCAGGTCATTGCGCGGATCACCCCGCTCGGGTCGATGAAGAACGTTGTCCGCACCGCCGCGCTGTCGCTGTCGTTCGGCGCCACCATTCCATAGGCCCGTCCAATCACCAGCGTTGGATCCTCCAAGATCGGGAAGCGCACTTCGATTTCGTAGCGGTCACGGATCAGCCGCAGCCACGCGAAATGCGAAAACAGGCTATCTACAGAGAGCGCCATCAAAGCGCAGTCACGTTCTTCGAACTCGCCTGCTGCCTCAGCCAAGGCGATGAACTCGGTCGTGCAAACCGGCGTAAAGTCGGCCGGGTGCGAAAACAGAATGAGCCACCGCCCCCGGTAATCCGAAAGGCGGACATCTCCTGTCGTGCTTCGTGCCGAAAAGTCTGGCGCCACATCTCCGATGCGAAGCCCGGCGCAAGGCGCTGCGCGCTCGTCATCAGCTTTGATCGTCTCTGTCATCTAGCCCCCATACCACTTGACAGACCAATGACAATACATATAAACACTTTATGTAATTGTTTGGAGATGAAGTTATGGTTGGCGATCGAAACCTCAATCGCGCCACCGCACAGATCGAACGCGCGCAGGCTGACAAACGCCTTCGCCCCTCTATTGCGGGGTTCTTTGACGAAGCGACGAATACCGTGTCGTATGTCGTCCACGATCCCAAGACGGGTGAGGCGGCGATAATCGACTCGGTGCTAGACTTCGATGCAGCCTCCGGCCGGACCTCGAACGGTTCGGCTGACCGCATGATCGAGTATGTCACTTCTAATAATCTGAAAGTGACTTGCCTGATCGAGACGCATGCCCATGCCGATCATATTTCGGCTGCGCCCTACCTACAGGAACGGCTCGGCGGGAAGCTGGCTATCGGACGCGACATCATCCGTGTGCAGGAAGTATTCGGCAAGCTCTTCAACGCGGGCACCGATTTCGAACGCGACGGATCGCAGTTCGACAAGCTGTTCGAGGATGGCGAGACGTTCAGGATCGGCGAGCTCGAGGGCATCGCTCTCCACGTTCCCGGTCACACGCCTGCCGACATGGCTTTCATCATCGGTGACGCCGCGTTCGTAGGTGACACCATCTTCATGCCGGACTTCGGCACCGCGCGCGCCGATTTCCCCGGCGGTGACGCGGGACAACTGTTCCGTTCAATCCGCCGGCTGCTTTCCCTTCCGGACGAGACACGACTGTTCCTGTGCCACGACTACAAGGCGCCGGGACGCGACGAGTATGCCTGGGAGACCACGGTCAAACAGCAACGCGAGGAGAACGTGCATGTGAAGGATGGCGTCACCGAACAGGACTTCGTCGCCATGCGGACCGACCGCGACAAGACTCTCTCCATGCCCAAGCTGATTATGCCCTCGGTGCAAGTGAATATCCGTGGTGGGCGGTTGCCGGACCCCGAGGAGAACGGCGTCAGCTACATCAAGATTCCGGTCAACGCCGTATGACATTGCCTGGGTTTCCTGAAGCCGCACCCCTCGCCGGACTGGTGGGCGGAGTGCTGATCGGCCTTGCTGCGGCGGTCATGCTGCTTGGCCTTGGCAGGATCGCCGGCGTATCCGGCCTGGCTGCGAAGGCAGTCGGGCTCGGCGGCAGCGGCATTGCAAGCGGCGGCGCTTGGATGTTCGTCATCGGGCTGCCGCTGGGTGCGCTGGTCGTGATGTTGGCATCGGGTGGGATTGACGCCACCTTCGCCAGCCCGATTACCCTTGCGATTGCCGGTCTGATCGTTGGCATCGGCACGCGCCTTGGTAGCGGGTGCACCAGCGGGCACGGCGTCTGTGGCGTCAGCCGCCTGTCGGCGCGATCGATCGTCGCCACGCTGACCTTCATGGCTACCGGCATTGCGACCGTCGCGATCATGAACTCGCTCGGACTGGAGGTGCTATGATACGGACCGCCATAACCTCTCTCATCTCGGGCACCCTGTTTGGCGCGGGCCTCGCCCTTGGGGGCATGACCGATCCTGCCCGGGTGCGCGGCTTTCTCGACATCTTCGGTGACTGGGACCCCACGTTGGCCTTCGTGATGGGCGGTGCCGTTATCGTCATGGCGATCGCGTGGCGGCTGGTACCGCGCTTGGCCGAACCTATCTTTGCGGGCCAGTTCCACCTGCCGACCAAATCCGATCTCACCCCTCGCCTTATCGGCGGTGCGGCGCTCTTCGGTATCGGCTGGGGGATTGCCGGGCTGTGTCCGGGACCCGGTATTGCTGCTCTCGTGATCGAACCAGCAGCTGCCGCGATATTCGTCATTGCGATGCTTGCCGGCATGGCTGCTGTCAGGCTTCTCGAAGGGACCTCATCATGAAGCTCGCACAGGTAAGCGACACCCTCACTGTCTCTCCTCAGCTCGGACCCGACGACATGCGTGCTGTTGCCGATGCTGGATTTAGAGTGGTGATCTGCAACAGGCCGGACGGCGAAGAGCCGAACCAGCCCACGGTCGCATCAATGCAGGACGCCGCCGGAGCCACCGGGTTGGACTTCCATCATATACCGGTTTCAGGAGGCGCATTCCCTCCGGACGCAATCAAGGCTTTCGCCAAGGTTTGCGAACAGGCTGACGGGAAGGTGCTCGCTTACTGCCGGACCGGGACCCGTTCCATCACGCTCGATGCACTCGCCAACATCGAGAATGAAACCGCCAGCGAGCGCATCAAACGCGCAGAGCGCGCCGGGTACGATTTGTCCGGCATGCGCGACCGGCTCAGCGAATAACGAAAAGATACTGGAGAGTTTGTCATGGCCCGAAGCCTGAACCACGAAGTCGTTATCATCGGAGGCGGATCGGCAGGGATCGCAACCGCATCGTCGATGCTGAAGCGGCGTCCTTCGCTCGACATCGCGATCGTCGAGCCGAGCGAGGATCATTACTACCAGCCCGGCTGGACGATGGTTGGTGGAGGCGTTTTCGATGCACCTGCCACGCGCCGCACGACGGCGAGCGTGATGCCGATCCAGGCTACCTGGCTTAAACAAGCCGCCGCTTCCTTCCAGCCCGAAAGCAACCAGGTCACTCTCGCGGACGGCACTACGATCACCTACCGGGTTCTGATCGTAGCCCCGGGGATCCGGCTGGCTTGGGAAAAGATCGACGGTCTGCAGGAAGCGCTCGGCAAGAACGGCGTCACATCCAACTATCGCTACGACTTGGCACCTTACACATGGGAGCTCGTGCGCAACCTCAAATCGGGCCGCGCAATATTCAGCCAGCCGCCGATGCCTATCAAGTGCGCAGGCGCGCCGCAGAAGGCGATGTATCTGTCGTGCGATGCCTGGCTGGAGCGCGGCATGCTAGGCGACATCGACGTCGAGTTTCGCAATGCGGGCGGCGTCCTGTTCGGAGTGAAGGAATACGTCCCGGCACTTATGGAATATGTCGAGAAATACGGCATCGACCTCAAACTCAACCAGACGCCCGTCGCGGTCGACGGCCCCGCTAAGAAAGCAGTCTTCAAGACCGAAGCCGGCGAGGAAACAGTCGAGTTCGATATGCTTCACGCGGTTCCTCCGCAGGTTGCACCGCAGTTCGTTGCCGACAGCCCGCTCGCCAATGCCGAAAGCGGCTTCGTCGATGTCGACAAGTTCACGCTCCAGCATGTTCGCTATCCTAACGTTTTCGGCATCGGCGATGGAGGTTCTACGCCCAATGCGAAAACGATGGCGGCTGCGCGCAAACAGGCGCCCATCGTCGCGGTCAATGCGCTTGCCCAGCTCGATGGAAAGCAGCCTGTAGCCGATTACGACGGCTACGGCTCCTGCCCGCTGACCGTCGAACGTGGAAAGATCGTTCTCGCCGAATTTGGATATGACGGAAAGCTTTTGCCGAGTTTTCCGAAGTGGGTGATCGACGGCACGCGACCGCGCAAGCTGAGCTGGCTCCTCAAGTCTGAGGCGCTGCCGTGGATCTACTGGAACGGCATGCTCAAGGGCCACGAGTGGCTGGCAAAGCCGCAAATGAAACAGGCGGCGTAACCCGGGGATGATCGACCCCCTGCATCTAGGCCTCGGTGCACTTTCGGGCGCGCTGGTAGGCTTTACGCTCGGACTTGTGGGCGGCGGTGGGTCGATCCTTGCCGTTCCGCTGATGGTCTATCTGGTGGGTGTGAACAGCCCGCATGTCGCCATCGGCACAAGTGCGCTGGCCGTCGCTGCCAATGCCGCAACTGGCCTATTGCAGCATGCCCGCGACCATAATGTACGGTGGCGGTGCGGCTTCATGTATGCAGGCGCAGGCATCGTCGGCGCGTTGGCTGGATCGACACTGGGGAAGAACTTCGACGGCCAGAAGCTGCTGTTCCTGTTCGCTCTCCTGATGATCGTGGTCGGCGCGCTCATGCTCCGCAGCCGCAAGGCGGAAGGCACGCCGGGGGCTGCGTGCAATCGCCGCAACGCGCCCAAGGTTCTAGGATATGGGCTGGGAACAGGCGCTTTCAGCGGATTCTTCGGCATTGGCGGTGGCTTCCTGATCGTTCCGGGCCTGATTGCCTCGACCGATATGGTCATGATCAACGCAGTCGGCACTAGCCTGATCGCCGTCACGGCATTCGGGCTCACCACCGCGGCGAACTATGCGCTGTCCGTTCTAGTCGACTGGGCGCTCGCGGCAGTCTTCATCCTCGGCGGTATCGGTGGAGGATATTTTGGAACGCGGCTGGCGAAAAGATTGTCGGGCGGCGGCCAACTCAAAACAGTGTTCGCTGGTCTCATCTTCGTGGTGGCGATCTACATGCTCTGGAAGAGTTGGAACGCCTTATGACCGCGATCCCTCGTAAAGATGCCAGCTGCATCAAAATCAAAGCTCTGATCGCGTAAGGGAATGGCGTTTGCGAGAGTTGCCGCGAGATCAGGATATCCGAAAAGGCTTCTACGGCTGAAGTGAAATGCTCCAGATTTCGAGCAGCCGGAACGAGATTGTGCGCATACTTGTCGCCCGCAAGTAGCTCC
>NZ_JBSXOM010000004.1:0-3571 GCF_056859455.1 Qipengyuania sp. L-5Y
GGGGTGGAGCAGTCCGGTAGCTCGTCAGGCTCATAACCTGAAGGTCGTTGGTTCAAATCCAACCCCCGCAACCAAACCAACACAAACAAGGGCTCCGCCAACAGGCAGAGCCCCTTTTTTATGCCCCCCGTAAAGACGCGCGAAACAGAGGCGCGCAGAACAGAAGCGCCCGGCCTGTTCGGATGCGCACTCCAGATAAGGCGAACATCGCAGGTCGATCCGGTAATCTAGCCGAATTGGTCAGTCATAAGCCGAAGTCGGTTGTTCTCATCATTGATTATTTTTCGCGCGGCAGTGTAACCCCGCAGAATGAAGATGATCGGGATCGATGCCGTAGCGATCAGGGGAGCTCTGATTGCCCGAAGGTATTTCGCACATGGTGAAACCACGCATGCTTGAACTGGATCCGCGCGACGAATTGCTTTGCCTGCGCGCGGCAGAGCCGGTTGCCGAATGCTCGGGAATGGTTCTGCCGGCGATCGCGCAGGCTTCGATCTTCCGCAAGGAGACGATGGAGGAACTGCACCGCGACCTTGCGCGCGAAAATGCCGCCAATGTCTATTCGCGCGGGACGAACCCTACTGTCCAGGTGCTCGAACGCACATTGGCCGAACTGGAGAGGGGCGAAGCGTGCAAATGCTTTGCCAGTGGCATGGGTGCCATCGGCGCCACGCTTTTTGGCCTGCTCAAAGCGGGCGATCATGTCCTCTTCGTCAACGACATTTACGGACCGACCCTGGAACTGGCGCGGCGTCTCGAGGATTTCGGCGTATCGCACGGTCAGGTGTTCACCGCAGACATCGCCGCAATCGATGCGGCCATGCGCGATGAAACACGTATGGTGTTCATGGAAAGTCCGGGTTCGACCCTGTTTCAGCGTATCGATGTCAGAGCCATTGCGAAGCTCGCCCGGGAACACGGCGCGCTGAGCGTCATCGACAATACGGTTGCAACGCCGCTGCTTCAAAAGCCGATCGAGTTGGGCGTCGATCTGGTGATCCATAGCTGTACGAAATATATCGGCGGCCACAGCGATGCCGTGGGCGGCGCGCTGATCGGATCGGCAGAGCTGATTGAGCGGGTTTTCTACAACGCCTACATGCTGTTGGGCGCCGTCATGCAGCCGCTGGAAGCCTTCCTGTTCCTGCGCGGATTGATGACATTGCCCACACGAATCCGGCGCCACCATGAAGATGCGCTTTGCCTTGCCAGATATCTGGACAACCGTTCGGACGTGGCGCGCGTCTTCCATCCGCAGCTGGCAGGGGCCACGCAGGCCGATGCCGATGGCTGGCGGGGCCATTCCGGCCTGTTCTCTTTCGAAATTGCCGAGGGAGGCTTCGCGCGTGCCGTAGCAGTCGCCAACCGTCTGCGTCTGTTCGGAAAGGCTGTAAGCTGGGGCGGGGCGGAGAGCCTTGTCATCACTGGTCACAAGAGCGACCCGATGGGCAAGGGGGGCGAGGGGTCGCGCATTCCGGCAGGTCTTCTGCGACTGTCGATCGGATTCGAGGGGGCGCACGCCTTGATCGAAGATCTGGATCAGGCGCTGGCGCTGTGAGCATGGCGGAAGCGCATTCCGGTCAGGCGCCGGAGGCACGGCCATCACTTTCGCTTAGCCTTTCCTTGCTGCCGATCATCGCACTGTTCGGTGCGATCGGTATCAGCATGGCAACGGTTGGCACGGGCGGCGGTGCACTGCTGCTCTCCATTCTCTTCGCGGCCACCATTGCCGGTCTTGTTGCACGCAAGGCGGGGGCAGGCTGGCAGGAGATTCAGCAGGAAACCGGGCGGCAGATTGCCGATGCGCTGCCCGCCATCCTCATTCTTTTGACGATCGGGGCGCTGATCGGCAGCTGGATGTTCAGCGGCACGATACCGATGATGGTCGTTCTCGGTATCGATCTCATCGATCCGCGCTTCATGGTTTTGACGGCCTTCGTTGCAACTGCGGTGATGTCCCTCATTTCCGGCACGTCATGGGGCTCCGCCGGAACGATCGGGGTTGCCCTGATGGGCGCAGCGCAAGCGATGGGCCTGCCGCTCGCGCCGGTCGCCGGGGCCGTGGTGTCCGGGGCCTATTTCGGCGACAAGCTGTCGCCTCTGTCCGACATGACCAATATCGCCGCGATCGGTGCGGGCGCGGAATTGTACGATCACATTCGCTGCATGCTCTGGACCAGCCTGCCGGCGGCGGTGATTGCGATCGTGACGTTTGCCGGGCTGGGGCTGGCAGGTGTTTCCAGTGGGACCTTGGCGTCCTCGGACGCGGCGCTGATCAAAAGCGAACTTGTCGGCGCGTTCGATCTTGGACCGCTGGCGGCATTGCCGTTACTGGTTGCGCTCGTTGGGATTGCGCTACGCAAACCGCCCGCCCTTGTGATTCTCGCCTCATCCGTCCTCGCCCTGATCGTCGGGGTCTTTGGCCAGGGATTTTCGTTCGTGGGTGCGGTCGCCAGTTTCGTCGACGGTTTTTCCGCAGCAGCCAACCTGACCGGCGCGGAATTTACTCCGAGCGTGGAGAACCTGCTGAACCGGGGAGGGCTCATGTCGATGTCAGGCACGCTCCTGTTCATCATCGCGGCATTCCTGCTGGCTGCCGGAATGAAAGTTTCAGGCGCGATCGACCGTTTGTTGAACGCACTCCTGGGCTTGGTTCAATCGGTCGTGAGCCTGGTGGCTGCCACCATGGCAGCTGGGGCGATCATGGTCGCAATGACCAGCCATGGCGGCGTGACTGCGCTTATCGTCGGTGGTCTGTTTCGTCGCCCGTTTGCAGAGCGCGATCTGGAACCCCAGTATCTGTCTCGCACGATCGAGGATTCCGTCACGGTGACGGAGCCGCTGATGCCATGGACGGTATCCGGCGTGTTCATGGCGTCGACACTGGGCGTTCCGACTCTTGCGCTGGCACCTTGGGCCGTTTTCTGCTGGCTCGGCCCGGTCACTTCGCTTGCTGCCGCCCTCTTTTTGGCCCGGAAATTCAAAGCGGCATAATTCGGACCATGTCGAACTGGGGCGGCCGGGGCCGTTCCAGCACGAGTGGACAGGCTTGAGGTGCACAAGCGCCCAGGCCGAATCTGTCCCCAAACGTCTGATCGCCTTCTTGCGAAGCGGCTCTCTGCCACCCCCTGGGCAGTCCGCCTGGCCGGTCGGCGAGAATGTGATGTTTGATTCTGTGATGGAATCGGGTGTGACTCGGGGTGTTGGCGGGGGTGATTGGGCGATTCCGGGTGGGTTGGGGTTGTGTGGTACCGCAGGTGGTGTTGTGGTGTTTGCGGGGTTTGGTGTTGGGAGGCGAGGGATTCCGGGGTTTTTTCACAAATGGGCAACAAAGTTTCAAAAAGGCGTTGACCGAATCCAACACCGCGCCTAGATGGCTCTCACCGACGCGGCGCTGACGGTTTCGACCGGGTGCTGCATTGGTCGCCAGCAGAGATGGACAGCCGGCCCCCCGGTGTAAATCGGGGGAATGACAGCTGTCCCTCTTGATATTGTTGGATGCTCTTTGACATTGTTGATTTTTGATGAAGGGACATGTGGGCGACGGCGCCCGGTCCGGGGATTTTAAGGC
>NZ_JBSXOM010000005.1:0-5763 GCF_056859455.1 Qipengyuania sp. L-5Y
GCGCGTCTTTACGGGGGGCATAAAAAAGGGGCTCTGCCTGTTGGCGGAGCCCTTGTTTGTGTTGGTTTGGTTGCGGGGGTTGGATTTGAACCAACGACCTTCAGGTTATGAGCCTGACGAGCTACCGGACTGCTCCACCCCGCGGTACCGTATGTGTGTCTTCTGGATGGTATCCAGAGACGAAAAAGCCGCCGCGCGGTGTGCACCGGCAGCGGCTTTTTTGAAATCGTGAATGGGTTTGTACCGAGCCCGTCTGCTATAATGCCTGGCGACGACCTACTCTTCCAGTGCTTAGGCACTAGTACCATCGGCGCTGTCCGGTTTCACGTCCGAGTTCGAGATGGGATCGGGTGGGTCACAGACGCTATAGCCACCAAGCAATAAAGCAGGCGGGCTGGTCGCCCCTGGGTAAACCCAAGGGGACCGGTTCGGTATTTTAAATCGATGTTTGTTGAGCTTTTGAGGGCTTATCCGGCTTCGAAGTTTCCTCCGATCGCGGACAGCCTGACCTGTGTAAGAACAGGGCTGTCGTTGATGGTATGGATCCTACAAGCGCGAAAAGAACTATTAGGACCGGTTAGCTCCACACATTACTGCGCTTCCACACCCGGCCTATCAACGTCATGGTCTATGACGGTTCGAAGATTGCTTATCTCAAGGGAGGCTTCCCGCTTAGATGCTTTCAGCGGTTATCCCGTCCGTACATAGCTACCCTGCGGCACCCTTGGCAGGATGACAGGTACACCAGAGGTACGTTCACCCCGGTCCTCTCGTACTAGGGGCAACTCCTTTCAACAATCGACGCCCACGGCAGATAGGGACCAAACTGTCTCGCGACGTTCTGAACCCAGCTCACGTACCACTTTAATTGGCGAACAGCCAAACCCTTGGGACCTGCTCCAGCCCCAGGATGTGATGAGCCGACATCGAGGTGCCAAACGATTCCGTCGATATGAGCTCTTGGGAATCATCAGCCTGTTATCCCCGGCGTACCTTTTATCCGTTGAGCGATGGCCCTTCCACGAGGGACCACCGGATCACTATGACCGACTTTCGTCTCTGCTCGACCTGTCGGTCTCGCAGTCAGGCATGCTTATGCCATTGCACTCTTGCAGACGGTTTCCAACCGTCCTGAGCATACCATCGCGCGCCTCCGTTACTCTTTAGGAGGCGACCGCCCCAGTCAAACTACCCGCCACAGAGGGTCCCTACACCGGCTAACGGTGCGAGGTTAGACATCAGAAAATCACAGGGTGGTATTTCACCTATGGCTCCACGACAGCTGGCGCCGTCGCTTCAAAGCCTCCCACCTATGCTACACAGTAATTTCCTAATGCCACTCTGAAGCTGCAGTAAAGGTGCACGGGGTCTTTCCGTCTAACCGCGGGTACTCCGCATCTTCACGGAGAATTCAATTTCGCTGAGCATATCCTGGAGACAGTGGGGAAGTCGTTACGCCATTCGTGCAGGTCGGAACTTACCCGACAAGGAATTTCGCTACCTTAGGACCGTTATAGTTACGGCCGCCGTTTACTCGGGCTTCAATTCGGAGCTTGCACTCCTCCTCTTAACCTTCGAGCACCGGGCAGGCGTCACACCCTATACGTCGTCTTGAAGCCGACTTAGCAGAGTGCTGTGTTTTTGCTAAACAGTCGCTACCCCCTGGCCTGTGCCCCCCACAAAGACTTGCGTCGATATGGGGCCTCCTTCTTCCGAAGGTACGGAGGCAATTTGCCGAGTTCCTTCAGGATACTTCTCTCAAGCGCCTTGGTATACTCTACCTGACCACCTGTGTCGGTTTCGGGTACGGTCTATATGAAGAGGCTATTTCCTGGAACCGCTTGGCTGCCCTCTCAATCCAATAAGAGAAAACAACTTCCACGATCCGTCACACATCTTCAGGCCCACGAATATTTACGTGGTTCCCATCGACTACCCCCTTCGGGCTCGTCTTAGGGGCCGGCTAACCCTGCGCCGATTAGCGTTGCGCAGGAACCCTTGGTCTTTCGGCGAGAGGGCATCTCACCCTCTTTGTCGCTACTCATGTCAGCATTCGCACTTCCGATACGTCCAGAGTCGGTTACCCTTCTCCTTCGCTCGCTTACGGAACGCTCCGCTACCGCTCAGAATAAATTCTGAACCCTAAGCTTCGGTGCATATCTTTAGCCCCGTTACATCTTCGCCGCAGGAACCCTTATTTAGACCAGTGAGCTGTTACGCTTTCTTTAAAGGATGGCTGCTTCTAAGCCAACCTCCTGGTTGTTTTGGGATTCCCACATGCTTTCCCACTTAGATATGACTTGGGGACCTTAGCTGTAGGTTAGGGCTGTTTCCCTTTTGACGACGGACCTTAGCACCCGCCGTCTGTCTGCCGGATAAGACTCGATGGTATTCGGAGTTTGGTTAGGTTTGGTACCGCTCGCGCAGCCCTAGCCCATCCAGTGCTCTACCCCCATCGGCATACATCCGACGCTCTACCTCAATAGATTTCGCGGAGAACCAGCTATTTCCCGGCTTGATTGGCCTTTCACCCCTAAACACAGCTCATCCGAGAATTTTTCAACATTCACCGGTTCGGTCCTCCAGTGCGTGTTACCGCACCTTCAACCTGGCCATGCCTAGATCGCCGGGGTTCGGGTCTAATTCATCGAACTCAGTCGCCCTATTCAGACTCGCTTTCGCTACGCCTACACCTAACGGCTTAAGCTTGCTCGATAAATTAAGTCACTGACCCATTATGCAAGAGGTACGCTGTCACCCCCTATGGGGCTCCAACTGCTTGTAAGCATCCGGTTTCAGGTACTGTTTCACTCCCCTAATCGGGGTGCTTTTCACCTTTCCCTCACGGTACTGTGTTCGCTATCGGTCATGTGCGAGTATTTAGGCTTGGAGGGTGGTCCCCCCATGTTCAGACAGGATTTCACGTGTCCCGCCCTACTCGAGTCCTTCATCATCACTTTCGCATACGGGGCTGTCACCCACTATGGCCACTCTTTCCAAAGTGTTTTGCTAGTTGAAATGAAGGCACTGGCCTGGTCCCGGTTCGCTCGCCACTACTACGGGAATCTCTGTTGATGTCTTTTCCTCCGGGTACTGAGATGTTTCAGTTCCCCGGGTTCGCTTCACCAAACCTATATATTCAGTCTGGTAATACCCTATCCACCTCTTTCCGATCCACCCGAAGGTCGATCGAAAGGAAATGGTGAGGGTGGGTTTCCCCATTCGGAAATCGCCGGATCAAAGTTTGCTCACAACTCCCCGACGCTTATCGCAGCGTGCCACGTCCTTCATCGCCTGCACATGCCAAGGCATCCACCAAATGCTCTTACCTCACGCTTGAGAATCCACACCATCAACGACAGACCTGCATAAAAGTCCGAAGTCTCACGATAGTGCGGAGGAATATCTCAGCCAGATAATCAATTCGATTGATCTTGTTTGTGATGCATACGTCCAATCACCACCAGCCAGAGCCGGTTAGTTGATCAAACCCATGCGCCACGGCATCGATTTAAAAACCCATTCACAATGTCAAAGATCGCAAGGCGCAAATCGCCTCGCTACCGACCGAAGCCGGATAGCTTTTCGTTTCATCTCTGGAGGTTGGCTGGTGGAGCCTATCGGGATCGAACCGATGACCCCCTGCTTGCAAAGCAGGTGCTCTCCCAGCTGAGCTAAGGCCCCGCACCAATTCCAAAACTTGGTAGGTCCGAGTGGATTTGAACCACCGACCTCACCCTTATCAGGGGTGCGCTCTAACCAACTGAGCTACGGACCTACACCACCGTCGACGGCAATAAAGCCGCGAGGGGCGTGAGCCGGCTCAGGCGTCATGCCGCAAGACATACAGCCTTGAGGCAATCTCCAGTGATGAAAGGACATGAGGACGACGGCAATGTTCCATGAAAAGTCGCGAAGCTCTTCCCGGCTCAAGGCCAGGCGCTTTCGTGACAATCCTTAGAAAGGAGGTGATCCAGCCGCAGGTTCCCCTACGGCTACCTTGTTACGACTTCACCCCAGTCGCTGAACCCACCGTGGTCGGCTGCCTCCTAAAAGGTTAGCGCACCGCCTTCGGGTGAATCCAACTCCCATGGTGTGACGGGCGGTGTGTACAAGGCCTGGGAACGTATTCACCGCGGCATGCTGATCCGCGATTACTAGCGATTCCGCCTTCATGCTCTCGAGTTGCAGAGAACAATCCGAACTGAGACATCTTTTGGAGATTAGCTAACCCTCGCGGGATCGCTGCTCACTGTAGATGCCATTGTAGCACGTGTGTAGCCCAGCCTGTAAGGGCCATGAGGACTTGACGTCATCCCCACCTTCCTCCGGCTTATCACCGGCAGTTTCCTTAAAGTGCCCAACTAAATGATGGCAACTAAGGACGAGGGTTGCGCTCGTTGCGGGACTTAACCCAACATCTCACGACACGAGCTGACGACAGCCATGCAGCACCTGTCACTAGGTCCCCGAAGGGAAGAAATCTGTCTCCAGAAGTCGTCCTAGGATGTCAAAGGCTGGTAAGGTTCTGCGCGTTGCTTCGAATTAAACCACATGCTCCACCGCTTGTGCAGGCCCCCGTCAATTCCTTTGAGTTTTAATCTTGCGACCGTACTCCCCAGGCGGATAACTTAATGCGTTAGCTGCGCCACCCAAGCTCCATGAGCCCGGACAGCTAGTTATCATCGTTTACGGCGTGGACTACCAGGGTATCTAATCCTGTTTGCTCCCCACGCTTTCGCACCTCAGCGTCAATAACTGTCCAGTGAGTCGCCTTCGCCACTGGTGTTCTTCCGAATATCTACGAATTTCACCTCTACACTCGGAATTCCACTCACCTCTCCAGTATTCTAGCCATCCAGTTTCAAGGGCAGTTCCGGGGTTGAGCCCCGGGATTTCACCCCTGACTTGAAAAGCCGCCTACGTGCGCTTTACGCCCAGTAATTCCGAACAACGCTAGCTCCCTCCGTATTACCGCGGCTGCTGGCACGGAGTTAGCCGGAGCTTATTCTCCAGGTACTGTCATTATCATCCCTGGTAAAAGAGCTTTACAACCCTAAGGCCTTCATCACTCACGCGGCATTGCTGGATCAGGCTTTCGCCCATTGTCCAATATTCCCCACTGCTGCCTCCCGTAGGAGTCTGGGCCGTGTCTCAGTCCCAGTGTGGCTGATCATCCTCTCAGACCAGCTATGGATCGTCGACTTGGTAGGCCATTACCCCACCAACTATCTAATCCAACGCGGGCCCATCTAAAGGCAATAAATCTTTGGTCCGAAGACATTATCCGGTATTAGCAGTCATTTCTAACTGTTATTCCGAACCTAAAGGCAGGTTCCCACGCGTTACGCACCCGTGCGCCACTAACCCCGAAGGGTTCGTTCGACTTGCATGTGTTAGGCATGCCGCCAGCGTTCGTTCTGAGCCAGGATCAAACTCTCAAGTTTGTGTCACACACCAATCAAGCACGGGGAAAACCCCGCCAGCCAGACTGGCATGAGCTTCAAGGAGCCGATACCTGCACTGTCAAACGTAATGGATACGAATGAACATGCATCACCAAACGCCCGCGTGGTGCGAGCGAAAGATGTGGCAATCGGCTTGAATTAACCGGTTTCCGGAGCCTTAAAATCCCCGGACCGGGCGCCGTCGCCCACATGTCCCTTCATCAAAAATCAACAATGTCAAAGAGCATCCAACAATATCAAGAGGGACAGCTGTCATTCCCCCGATTTACACCGGGGGGCCGGCTGTCCATCTCTG
>NZ_JBSXOM010000006.1:0-7825 GCF_056859455.1 Qipengyuania sp. L-5Y
TTGCGCTCCCCATCTTGATGATCTCGATCTCGTCTCTGGAAATGAGCACATAGAGTGTGCTGCGTCCGATCCCGAGATAGCGACAGGCTTCGGGTACGCGCATGGCGATCGGTTCGATGGCCTGGGGCCCGCATTGCTCGCGAAGATGCTCTGTCGTGCTTGCAGATGGCATAGCGGTCGATCCTTTCATCTGTCGGGTGATGACGGACCGACCTTGGGGAGCATGGAGGGGACAGGCCGGCCCGCCATCGGCACCGAGTATCGGCCGATTAGGGCACCCTGGGCCACATGACGTTCCTACGCTGCAGCTGCCGTTCTTTCGCCGCAGCGCAGAGGCCTGGGGCAAGCACTCCAGTCAAATGCACCGATGCTCATCTGGACGGCAAAGGACGTCCGGGCGAAAGCGGGTTTCCGAACGAAAACAGCACAGAACGCCAAGCGCCGTCGCCAATCTGTTTGATAAAAAAGAACTTTTCGAAAGGAGCGCCGCAGGAGCACTACGGGTGCCGTCGCATATTACTGAACGAAACCAACCACCTGCGCCCCGACCGACGGCGGCGCTTTTATCTCGCCCTCATTTTCTCGCTTCAAATCAGACGCTTACGGACGAATAATTACTCCGATTACGCCTGCAAGCGGAATGCATCGCGACTGCATCCGGCGCTGCCAGCGACCTGCCGTGATAGGGTCGCGGGTGTGCTTCTGATCTGCAACCAAGCGGCAAAATTTCTGGAGCGGCAGTGTCTAAGAGCGTCGCTGAATGATGCAACGCCATGGCAGCAAAACGACGCGGTCATCGCACACCAAGAGCCAGATATTCGCATTGCGAGCGCACACTGGATGTTCGACGATTGGTTGCAGCCACGCTCGTGGACGGCCTTTGTGTCAGCTTTTGGGTCAATAATCGTGACGCTTTAATGTCGTGAATTGGGTGTTAGCGGACGGTCTGCTTTCAGGAAGTTCTGGACTTGACCAGCCATCACCCTGAATTATATAGTTAGCATGATAACTAAAGGAATGTCATGATCCATCAGTTGAACATCATCGCACGGATCGCGCCGCATCCAACGCACTACAACAAGGCGCGCGAGGCCATCTGCGAGATCATCGAACAGACGCGCGCCGAACCCGGCTGCATGGAGTTTCGTCTCAGCGAAAATGCACAGGACGGAACACTGTATCTCTATGAGGAATGGCGAGACGAGGCGGCACTGGCATCGCACCACGATCAACCATACACCCGGGCCGTCTTTGAAGCCTACCGGGACTGGCTGGCAGAAGAGCCGCAAATCCTTCATCTCCGTCCGGTTCGGTAAGGCTGATGTTCTTTCTTAAAGAACTTCCCAGCCGACAAATGGTCGACGGTTATGCCGACCAATTCGCCGATGTCGATGTCGACAGAGTGCTCGACGCGCTTCGGTTGATGCGACGCGCGAGCCTGCTGATCCGCGAGCTGGAAGCATACTTCGCGCGCCATGACCTCTCGCAGCTTCGCTTTTTGATGATGATCCTTATCGACCGCGAACCCGAGCGAAACTGCCTCGCTGCAAGTGAAATTGCCGAAAGGCTGGACGTATCGCGGCCCGTCGTCACGCGCACCTTGCAGGGCTTGGAACGGGCTGGCCTGATCGCGATTTCGGAAAACTCAGAAGATGCTCGCTCCCGGAACGTGACCCTTACTCTCTCGGGGAAAGCCAAGCTCGACGAGGTTCTGCCGGGATACTTCGCCATCCTTCACCGTCCCGATCCAGCAGCCGACAAATGACATTCCGGATCGTTATATTGCGGACCATGCTCGTCTGGCTCGTCGTATGGCCGCTTGTGACCGGGATGCTCAAGCTGCTGAGGTTCATCGCGAGCGATATGGCGCTTGGATTTCAGACACTCATTCTGACGGCAATCCTTGTTCCCCTCATCAGTCTGCTGCTTGCTCCAGCGATGCATTCGCTGGCAACTCGCTTAATGAAGGAATGGTCATGACTGACAGGTTCGAAAGAGGCCTCGAGAATCTTCGCAGAATCGACGGTGAAGCCGGAGAGAAGGTGGTTGAAAGCTTAAAGGACATATCGCCGGATCTTGCCCGCTACACCATCGAATACCCGTTCGCCGATATCTACGCACGGCCCGGTCTTGGCCTCCGCGAACGAGAGATCGCGACGATCGCAGCCCTTACGGCGATGGGCACGGCACAGCCCCAGTTGAAGGTCCACATCCAAGCCGGACTCAATGTCGGTCTTACGAAGAGCGAGATCGAGGAAATTATCATCCAGATGAGCGTGTATGCCGGATTTCCAGCAGCGTTGAACGGGATGCAAGCCGCCAAGGAAGTCTACTCGAGCTCGGATGCCAGCGAATTCGATCAGGATGAGCCTAATTGACGGCAGCTTGCGGTAAGGAATTCTGCCCAGGCGAATGTCCGCAACGGGGTGGAAAGCTTCCGGTCCGCTTTCAGGAGGCTAAGCCGCGAAAGCCGCCGTCGAGGCAAGTAGCAAGCCCCGGCAGCTACGCGCCCTCATTCCGGAAATTGAAGATACAGATCCAGATTTCGAAAGCCGACATTCTCCAAGGGCAAGGCAGACTGTTCGCGTAAGGCTTTTGACAACACCAGATCAATGATCTAGCAGTTTGACTTCGGGCACTTATTCCGGCGCCCGGTAAGGCAATGCGCCCAAGTCCGGCTCGATGAGCTGTGTGCGAAGGACGCGTTGATGAATTCTCCCGCTAATTCAGGTTCCGTAGAACAAACTCCGATCCCGTTTTCCGATGGGGTGCGTGTCTGGGCGCGCATAGCCGCGTTGAGCTTTGGTGGGCCAGCCGGCCAGATCGCGGTGATGCACCGCATTCTAGTCGATGAAAAGCGCTGGATCGGCGAGAACCGGTTCCTGCATGCGCTCAATTACTGCATGCTCCTGCCCGGACCGGAAGCCATGCAGCTCGCCACCTATATTGGCTGGTTGCTCCACGGCGTTCGCGGTGGCCTCGTCGCAGGATGCCTGTTCGTCCTTCCCGGCTTCCTCAGCATTATGGCGCTTAGCGTGCTCTATGCCAGTTTTCAGGAGGCCAGCTTCGTCCAGGCGATTTTCTTCGGCATTAAGGCGGCGGTGCTCGCCATAGTCATCGAGGCCCTGCTGCGCATCGGGAAAAGGGCATTGAAAACTTGGCCCATGTATCTGATTGCCGCCGCAGCCTTCGTGGCGATATTCGCATTCGATGCACCTTTCCCGCTGATTATCGCGGCCGCCGCGCTGGTTGGTTTTCTTGGAGGGCATTTCGATCCTGCACGGTTTCTGGTCATTCGCGCCCGTGAAACGACCGAGGACGGGGAGAGCGAGCCGGAAGCCGTGCTTCATACAGGCGGTATGGCGAAAGCGCAGCCTACATGGCGCGGAGCAGTCCGCACGGCCTTGATCTGGGGCAGCATCTGGGCAGCTCCCATAATTGCGCTGATCCTTCTTGTTGGCCCAAATCACGTGTTCACGGAACTGGCGGTTTTCTTCTCCAAGCTCGCGGTCGTGACATTCGGGGGCGCGTATGCCGTGCTGGCCTATATGGCGCAGGAAGCCGTGCAGACGCATGGCTGGCTTGCCCCCGGTGAAATGCTCGATGGGTTGGGCATGGCGGAGACCACGCCGGGTCCACTGATCCAGGTCGTCCAATTCGTGGGGTTCATGGGGGGATATCGCGAAGCAGACATGTTAGGCCCGGTGGCTTCGGGCATCGCGGCTTCGGTCATCGTCACGTGGGTCACGTTCGTGCCGTGCTTCCTATGGATTTTCCTTGGTGCGCCATTTATCGAAAAACTGCGCGGCGTGAAGCTTCTGACAGCGGCGCTTTCGGCGGTGACGGCAGCAGTCGTCGGTGTGATCCTAAACCTTGCCATCTGGTTTGCGCTGCACGTTGCCTTCGCACGGCTTGACGAGGTTCGAGGTTACGGCGCACGTCTGCTCGTGCCGGACTTCGCCACGATCGACGTCGCCTCCGTCGTCATTGCCGCTGCGGCCCTGATCGCCATGCTGCGCTTCAAGATCGGGATGTTGCTCGTTCTCTTCGTGAGCGCACTCATTGGGTCGCTGTATTACCTCGCAATGATGGCTGGCACCTGAAATCACATCCAAGGAGAACTAAGATGAAGCAATTACCCAGAACATTGTTCGTCGGCGGCTTGGCTCTATCGCTATCAGCGATGTCGGCGGCTCTTCACGCGCAGGATAATCTCGGCAATCTCGAGGCACTGATTTTCGAGGCATCGCACTCGGAGGTCACCATGACCGACGATGGGGTCGCACGCATCGGTTGGACGCGCGCCGACGTGCCGGTGATGGTCGACGGCATGCGCCTCGATCCCCCGGCAGGTCTCGGCTCATGGGCTGCCTTCAAACCCGTCGATGGCGGAGTGATGGTCATGGGCGACACGGTCGTATTCGAGGATGAGATAACAGCCGCGATGGACGCTGCCCTCGCCAACGGGTTGACCGTCACCGCGCTGCACAATCATTTCATATTCGACGATCCGCCGGTCTATTTTATGCATATCGGCGGGCATGGGGAAACCGCCAAGATGGCAGCGGGTGTAAAAGCCGTCTGGGATGCCATCAAGGAAGTGCGCGCCGCCTCGCCGACGCCGCAGCGCAGTTTCGGTGGCATGACGCCGGATGCAAACGGCACGATCGAAGCCCTGGCGCTGAGCGAAATCTTGGGCACCGAGCCAAGCATCGCCGATGGTGTCGTGAAATACACCTTCGCTCGCCAAGGCCGCATGCACGGCGTTGAGATCGGTGGTTCGATGGGGCTTACGACCTGGGCGGCGTTCTCGGGCACCAACGACCTTGCCGCCGTGGATGGTGACTTCATCATGACCGAGGACGAAGTCCAGCCCGTGCTCCGCGCACTGCGCGAGCGGGATATCCATATCGTAGCATTGCATAACCACATGATCGGCGGTGAACCGATGTTTTACTTCCTCCACTACTGGGGAGTGGGTCCAGCAAAAGAGCTTGCAGCGGCGATTGCTGCTGCCCGTAACGCACAGGCCGAAACCGGATAGGCGCAACCATTCCGATAAAAATCAGTAAGGCAGCGATCGCTTGCACCTCATTGCGACAGGCATTGTCTTCGAAATGGCCGGGACGTGAGTTATGTCGTTAACTTTACGGGGTTGCCTTTGAATGCGATTTGGGTTGCGAACGGATTGTCCGTTTCCTTAGGAAAACGCCCGAAACCAGACTGTCTCGAAGCGGCCCCAAAATGGCTGAAGCGCATAAGCTGAGTCGACGGCAGATATCGGGAAGCAGGAGGCTGTCTCACATGGCCGCTTTGGCGTTGCAATCTGCTGGTCCGCTTCTGGCACAATCCACACTTGGTCTTAACGGCGAGAACTGGGGTGGTTTGCCGACAGGCTGCTTTTAGGATCTTGGGTTAAGGAAGCGGACGTTCACCCGATTGCGCAACTTCGGAATAGTTGCTGACTTCCGCGCATTATCTCGGTTCGGCGCAGTCGCTCAGCATCACCTATACGAGCATCGACGACGTATATTCGTGGGATTATCGCCTTGCATACTAAAAAAATTCTGAGTCTCGCGTTCGCCTTGGGCCTCGCATCCTGTGCGTCAGAAGAGGCGCCCGTTAACACCGCAGAAGAGCAATACCCATTCGACCGTCACGGCGCGTTGAGCGCCGCCGACGGAACGCCTGGCCAATCCGCTCTTGAGGGCGCAGAGGGCGTTCTCGGATATGAGCAAGGCTGCCTTTTTGTCGAACGGGACGGGGGGCGTTCCGGTCTGATACTGCCGGCGAATTCTTCCTTCGATGGCCGCGTATTGCGCTACAGGAACCTTGAGCTCAAACTGGGTCAGAGACTGACCTTCACTGGCGATCTTCTCGCGACACCCGATCGCGGGGAATACGGTTGCAAGTATGACGAGTTGCTGGAAGTCGCACCTTAGGGCGACTCCAATAAAGAGTGTTCCAAATCCGGTACTGAAAGGCAATTTTCTATGATCCGAAACCTAATTGTGGAAGGTCTACGAACGTCCTTTTTCGCGACATTCGACTTTCAGTGATCAAGGCAGGATAGCTGAGTTGGATCTTGGCCGGGGACATTTGCTAGATATTGTGCGAGGTCCCTGGGCCAAGAGAAACGAGGCCGAAGAAGTGTTCCGAAGCCGAGTAAATCGATGGATACAAAGCCCTCCGCTATTCAGATTTCAGCGATCCAGAGGGAAACACGGTAGGGCTACTGGACGGAAACTGATGCGCGTTGCCAAGATGTCGTAAACGGCGTCGGCAGCGGAAGGTCCGGATTTGGTGATCATTCCGCCGGGCGGAGATGGCAAGAACGGGGTGGAAACCGGTCAGCGGTCCGACACTTACACTAGCCCTCTCACGCCTCGGATCGGATCGACCTTAAGTGAACAAGGTAACGCCACATAAATATAGAAGAAAAAAACGACCCTATAATGAACAGGAAGATCGTGCCCGCCCGATCGCCAGCGAAGTATTGAAGTGCGAGCACTATTTGGATGCTGGGGAAAACAAAGGTGCCGAACAACTTCCAAAACGCAGCATGGGGCAACATCTGTTTCCAATAAGCTCGCTCTTTTCGAACGACCTCGTCGCGGATTGCCCATTGCTCGATCCAGCCATCAAACCTCGCAAGAAACCCCACTTTGACCCCCAACCGGCACCTCTAACGGGTGCACACTGGCGCAGTTTGCCGACGTCGGCAATGGCGTCGTAAGCGGAATGGCAGCTTTTAGGGCAGTGGGAGTGAAAAGCCGTCCTCCGGGCGGTCATTGGAAGTCGCTATGCCTTGTCGGAGCTCGCGAGCGCTTCGGCTTTGAGTTTCTCCAGCCGTTCCATACAAACTTCGTGCACGACGCGTCCAAGCTGCTCGACCTGCTCGCCAAGCCATTCGAGCTCTTCCTTCGTGATGCGGTAGTGCTTCGAGTAGCGTGCCTTCACATAGGCCTCTTTGAGTTTCTCGAACCGCGCGCGATCCCGCTTTAGCTCGCGCGGCCACACGTAGGTCAGGCGGGGATCGATGCGCTCGGCATGCGTGCGCAAGAAGCCGAGGTTGTGAACGTGGGGAGTGTAAAATGTGCAGACTAGCAGGACGCAGTGATAAAGCGTCTCAGTCGTTTGATGTAGATCGAAGGCAGCCTGCTTCGAGTACTCCTTGCCTATCAGGAATCGCGCGCTTTCGAAGCGCTTCATGGCGCTAGGATACCATTCCTCAAAATACTCCTGCGCCATGCCCAGCGCCTGTGTCGGCGTCTTGGGCTTGGGCGTGTGCAGCTCGGTGTCGTCGGACTGGTAGAGCGCTACACCCTCGGCCTTCACATCCATGAAGAAGTAGCGGCCGTGCGCCAGTCCATCGTTCACTTCCTGAAGCGTGTGGACGATGAAGTTGACCGGCGTCTTGAGTGTGCTGGTCACACCGTATTCGCGCATCAAGCGGTCGTCGAGCTTCGACCAGTATTTGACCCTGTCGGCCAGCCGTTTGTCGTTGACGATGATGAGCAGGTCGTAATCCGACTGATAGCCTTTGGCAGTGTGCGGCTCATCGACCCAGGTCCCGCGAGCATAGCTTCCGTAGAGAATGACTTTGAGTATCCGTCCGGCTTTCTTCCACTCGTGCTTGGCGAGCGCGAAGGCATCGTCAAACTCTTCAAAGATGAGCTGCACGACGCGTTCGATCTCGCGCTGCTTTTGAGGGGGAAGATGATCAAGGTCCGTCTTCATCGGTCAAACCCTAGCAAGCTGTTCGGCCGCTTGCACGTGCCGAGTGCAGCAGCGCGCGGCGACGGCGCCATCCATAGCGCTGAGG
>NZ_JBSXOM010000007.1:0-12295 GCF_056859455.1 Qipengyuania sp. L-5Y
AGAAACCGCCGCCTCGCTAAAGACTTCGAGACCACCATAGCATCAGCCCGGAGCTGGCTCTTCACCGCGGCCGTGCAGATGCTCACTCGCAGACTGGCAAACCTATGAACTTACGCCAGATAGTTTCGAGTCAGACTCTTACATAAACTGACGAAATCTGTTCGATCCGGGTCATCAGCGTACCTTCCGGTTGACTGACAAGGGCCCCTTCGGTAACCTGCGCACGGCCCGCACGGCCGCTGATCGGCGCGCGCACGGTGGTATAACCGAGTTGCAGAGAGGCCGCCTCCAGCTGCGCCTGAATCTGGGCAACATTTGCCTCCGCCTCGCGCGAAGCGGCAATCGCCGCGTCGTATTCCTGACTGCTGATAGCGTTTTCTTCGATCAACGGGCGGTAACGTTCGACCACGGCCCGGGCATTGGCTGCTGTTGCCCGTGCGCGGGCAAGTGCAGCCCTCGTCTGGTTCAAACTGGCGCGCAGTTCGCGCGGATCGATGCGGAAAAGTGGTTGTCCATTTCTTACGTCGGTTCCTTCTTCGTAAAGCCGCTCTTGCACTATCCCCGTAACCCGGGCGCGCACCTCTGCCACGCGTACCGGCTCGACCCGTCCAGGTAGTTCGATTATGTTCGGAACGGTTTGCGCAGCTACTGTTACCGTGCGGACCGGAATCGCCTGAGGCGCCATTTCTTCATTCGGTTCGGCACAGCCGACAAGCAACAGCGCTGCGGCTAGGAATACAATTTTGGATTTCACGGGTGGCGGCTTTCAGTCAGCTTTTGTGCATGTGCGAAGATGTAATAGATATTACGCTGTTGTCCGGCAAGCCGTTTTCGTCGAGGTTTGCGCTAAAATGACCGATCAAACCGAATGTGACCGACTTGACCGCCGCAGGCGAGCCTTCATCGAAGCTGCCAGGGAATTGTTCGTTAGACTGGGCTACGAACGCACGACGCTGGGTGACATAGTCGATCGTGCAGGCGGCTCTTTGGCTACGGTCTACAAGCTGTTCGGCAACAAAGAAGGGATACTCGAGGTTGTTGTTTTCGAAAAGGCATCTTCCGGTGCGACGCTGGTCCGCGAGGCAGCTGAAAAAGGCGGTACGCCACAGGAAATCCTTCACCGCCTTGCAATAAGTTTTCAGGCCCACTTCCTAGATCCGGAAGTGGTCGCTTTGGTTCGAATCGTCATCGCGCGCAGCGTGAGCAACAAGGAATTCGCCCGACGGTTTTTGGAACGTACGGCAACGCGGACCCTTGATTCGCTCCAACAGCTCTTTGCGGACTGGCAAGAAGGAGGGATCGAACTGAACGCGCCACCGCATATACTTGCTGAATTGTTTCTTGGGCTATTCGTAAGCGACGTACATGCAGACGCGATCAGTCACAGGGTGGGTATTGACAACAGCCTTGAGCGATTACGCGCCAGAACCCATTTCTTCGTTATGGGATCGGGTGTGCTGGAAAACAAGAACGCAAACATCTCCTTCGAAGGTTCAAACGGGCTATAAGTCTCTCTACCGTAGTTCACCCGGCAGATAGATTATCCGACTTATCCAGGCAGAAACCTATAACCGAGCCGCAGCCTGACGGAGCGCCAATACATTTTATACGGTGTTGGCGGGCCGTCGACCTGTTGCAGAAAGATTGCGTGCCTCCGCTCGGCGAGGATTTTGGCCAGCAGTGCTCTAGGCCGCGTCGGAAAAGTATATCCGTAGTTTGGCAGAGGCGAGAGCTACGAAGCCAAGGTAAGACCCTTTGGTTTTGTCGTAGCGAGTCGGCAACCCTGCGCCAGTTCTGCAGTCTGTTGAACAATCGCTCGATAACTTTACGTCAGCGGCATTTCGCCCGATCATGTGGGGCGGGGTTGCGGCGGTTGCTCCTTGCGGGGATCACAGCCTCGACGCAGGCAGCGACGATCTCCTCGCGGATGGCATCGGCATCATAGCCCCGATCAGCCAGGAATGCCTCGATCCGGTCCGCGCTCGGTGCCGTGCCAGCCCCAAGATATACAAGGTTGAGAGCGGATTCCGTTCACTCTGGGTCATAGCCGCAGGAGCTGAAGTAGTTGGCGCTTTCGTCGGGCTGGAAGAGGTCGACGAGCCTGCCGATCAGGTCCCAGAGGCCGGATACGGTTCGCTCCGCTGCCTTGCGGAGCATCGCCTTGAGCCGGACGAAGGCCTTCTCGATGGGATTGAAGTCGGGACTGTAGGGCGGGAGGGACAGCAGTGTTGCCCCTGCCGCCTCGATCAGCTCGCGCACCGACGCGCGCTTATGGCTCGACAGGTTATCCATGATGACGATGTCGCCACAGCGCAGCTCGGGTACGAGAACCTGGACGACATAGGCTTCGAACCAGTCGCCGTTGATCGGCCCGTCGAGCACCATCGGAGCGATCATTCCACTCATCCGCAGGCCGGCCACCAGCGTGGTCGTTTTGCGATGCCCATGCGGGAAGCCCATCCTCAGACGCTCGCCCCTGGCGCACCGGCCATGGCTGCGGGTCATGTCGGTCGCGGTCCACGTTTCGTCGATGAAGACCAGACGCTCCGGATCGAGGTCGAGTTGCCCTTCGAACCAGGCGGGGCGCTGGCTCAGGACGTCGGGCCGGTCCTGCTCGATCGCGTGGCCAGTCTTTTTTGCGCGTGATGCCGTGACGCACGAAGAAGCGATGAAGCGTCGAGTTCGCCACTACCAGACCGATGCCGCTCAGTTCCGCCCGAAGCTCGTCGAGCGTGATGTCCTTGCGCGCTTCCCACAGAGCCAGGATCATCTCCCGATACTCCTCGACCCGGCGCGAGCGCGTGGTCCCGCCTTGCGGCTTGGGTGCAAAGTTCCCGGTCGCGCGGCGCTGCTCCTGCCACCGGATCGCTGTCGAAGGGGCAACACCAAACCGGTCGGCCGCCGAACGGCAACTCATCCCCGCGTCAACCGCGCCCAGCAGCCGCGAACGTAAATCCATCGAGAGAGGCCGACCCGTTCCATACTGGCCTCCTTCACCTGCCAGCATGATGAATCAGAAAATCACCGGCTTGGGAATCCCTCGCGATTCGGACCGGGCGGAAACCGCTCTAGCACCTGGGATCGCAAATTTTGAATAGCCCTTAGATTTGTGGACGCTTTCTTTCCAAATTTTGAGGACAGGCGGCGACGATGCATATTTGACTTACGGCCACTTCGTTCTGCCAGGGATGCAAAGTGAGATACGCGTTCGTTGCCGAGCATCGCGTGCTGTTTTCGGTGCGCGCGATGTGCCGGTGTCTTCGCATCCAGCCCAGCGGCTTCAACGCCTCGTTGAAGAGCCCGTTGAGCAGGCGGGCGAAGGAAGATGCTCGGCAGACGTGGGAAGAGAGCGGCAAGGTCTATGGCTACCGCAAGCTGCACGACGACCTGCACGATCAGGGCGAGACCTGCTGCCCGAACCGGGTGGCTCGTCTTGCCGGCCTGGCCGGGATCAAGGCGAGGATAGGCTACAAATGCAGGCCGGGCAGCTATGGCGGCAAGCCGTCCAGGGTGATCGACAACACGCTGGTCCGCCAGTTCGATGTCGCTGCACCCGACAAGGCATGGGTGACCGACATCACCTACATCAGGACGCAGGAGGGCTTTGCCCATCTGGCGGTAGTGATCGACCTTTACTCCCGCCGCGTGGTGGGCTGGTCGATGCAGAACCGCCAGACCACCGACCTGGTCCTGCAGGCATTGCTGATGGCGGTGTGGCGCAGGAAGCCGAAGGGGAAGGTTCTGATCCACTCGGATCAGGGATCGCAGTTCACCAGCATGGACTGGGCCTCGTTCCTTAAGGCCCACAATCCGGAACACTCGATGAGCCGCCGTGGCAACTGCCATGACAACGCCGTGGTCGCGAGCTTCTTCAACCTGCTCAAGCGCGAGTATATCCGGCGAAGGACCTATCGCTCACGCGACGAGGCCAGGCAGGATGTGTTCGATTACATCGAAATGTTCTACAACCTGATACGCAAGCATGTAAGGAACGGGATGCTGTCACCCGTAGAGTTCGAAAGGCAGCAGATGATGAGCACCGAGGGCGTCTAGAAAATTCGGGGCTATTCAGTCTGGTGTTGGCCACTCAATCTATTGCGCAGGGCAGCGAGCGTTTTGACCAAAGTTCGGCCGCGCGGGATTAAAAGAACAGTCTCCGTTCCGAGCTGTTTGAGGTTCTCAATCGCGATCGAGCAGACGGATATGAAACAGCGGTCGCCAACCTAGGAGCGGGGCCAGATCGTTCGGTTTCAAACCGTCCGGGGCAAGACACTCAAGGCATTTAGCTGATCTCTTTCGACTGACTGCCTTGATGCACTGTTTACCCAACTACCTCGCTCGCCGGGCCGTAACCTGCATCCTCCGGGATGGTCAGGATATTCTTGCCATCTCGCTGCAAGACCCGCGGCAGGACAGGCACGATCGTGCGCGCCAGCGCGCGATCTACGCAGTCCGCAGCACTGTTCGCCTCGGACAACAGTTCCAGGTTCAGTCGGGTCGGGAAAATGACCGTGCGCTCGCCCGATTTGCCCATCTCCAGAGCACGATTGGGTGACAGCCATTCTGCATCCACCGTCTCATAGCCATCGCACGCGGCAATCTGGCGTTCGGGGGCTCGAGCGACGTAGAACCAGGTGTCAAACCGTTTCTTCATGAAGACCGGGGTAATCCACCGGGCAAAATCGGTGAGACTGTCGAGCCGCAAGATCACATCGGACTGCCGGACGACATCGAGGAACGATCTTTCCCCCTGTTCGACTGCCCGGCGGCTGTCCGGGTCACAGGCCCCTTCGAAAGGGCTGCCATCGCGGTTGACCGCCAGCAAAATGCCAGCCTCCTCGTAAGCTTCGCGGATCGCAGCGATCTTTAAAACTCTTTGGGTCGTATCGACCTGATCCCACCCGTCAGAGTAAGCGGCCCATTCCTCCAAAGAATCATCTGAATGGGGTTTCCCGCCAGGGAAGACCAGTGCTCCAGATGCGAAGTCGATCTGATGATGTCGCTTCACCATGAGAACCTGAAACTCCGGTTCATCCCGCACCAGCAGCATGGTGGCGGCAGGCACCGCCTCGGCAGGTTTCTGTTCGGTCATTTCCACTCTTCTCCCTTGATGTAGCCAATATCGGTGCCGGGCGGCCGTGATCGAAGCGTTCATTGTGTGTGGTCTTATCAGTTCCATCTAGGAATGAGTGCTATTCCCGCGAAAGCCAGAACAATTCCTGCCAGTAACAACGATTGGTCGGCCAGCAATGCGGCAGAGATGATCAACGCTGCCACCACCGGACCCTTGACGGGGGTGCTGCGGTCCTCTTCCCGCGTCAGATGGTTCAGGCTGGCTGGGTCGATGGATACCTGAATCGTACCCGATCGAGCGACCGAGGCAACGTTATCGATCAGGTCGGGCAGCGATGCCGAGAAATCCAGCAGGCCACTGCGGACCTTGGCCAAATGATCCCGCGCGGCTCCGATCGAAAATCGCTCGGCAAACAATTGCATCACGATCGGCTTCGTTTCTTCGGCAATATTGTAGTCCGGTGCCAAAGAGCGAACGAAGCCCTCTGCGGTCAGCAAGGTACGCAGCAAAACAGCGAGGTCGGGCGGCAATGCGAGGCGATAATCGCGCAACAATCCGAAAACCCGATCGAAGATTGCCGAGAATTCAATCCCCACAAGAGCTGTGCCGCGAAATTCCTCGATCAGCTCGTCCAGATCCATCACCAATTGCGCGCGGTCCACGAGTGGATTGCCTGCCCAGTCAAGCAGCAGATCGGCCACCTTGTCTATCTGATCGTTCGCGATAGCAAAAATCAGGCGGACAATTTCCTGACGCCGCGCGCCGCTGAGAAAGCCCACCGAGCCGAAATCGATAAAGCCTACCTGGTTCCCTTCCATCCAGAAAACATTGCCGGGATGCGGGTCGCCATGAAACTCTCCATTGAGAAGGATCATCCGCAACACTGCATCGGCATAGCGCTTCGCGAACCGGGCATTCCCTGCCGGATCAGTTGCCGGGTGCCGCGACGCGGGTTTTCCGACCAGGGCTTCCTGCACATTGATCGTCATGCCTGTGAGTTCCCAATGGATCTCGGGGGTCTTCACCCCAAGCATCTCCAGATAACCGCCAATCCGTTCACAGGCGCGTGCTTCTGCCGCCAGGTCCATCTCCCGCGCTAAATTCTTTCCGAAAGTCTGAAGGAATTCCACGGGTCGATAGCGGGCAATGTCGCTTGACCGACGCTCGGCGAGGCCCGCGAGCCGTGTCAACAGCCTCATGTCCGCCTCGATCCTGGACGCCATGCCGGGTCGGCGTACTTTCACGATAGTCTCGCTTCCGTCCAGCAGGGTTGCGACATATGTCTGTGCGATAGAGGCGGAGGCGATCGGGTTTCTCTCGAAAGCCGCGAATTCACGTTCCCAGTCGCTGCCCCAAGCCGATACAATCACCGGTTCGATCTTATCGAACGGCAGCGGTTCCACCTGGTCGTGGAGAGTGCCGAACGCGGAAATCCAGGGTTGTGTAAACAGATCGCTTCTGGTCGCGAGGAGCTGGCCAAGCTTTATCCCGACAGGGCCGACATCGCGCAATAGCGCCACCACCGATGCAGGACGCAAGTCCTCGGTATCTGGCTCCTTCTCCGAAACCGGCATAATGCCAAGCAAGCTTCCGAGATTTTTCAGACCGTGCCGGGCGAAAATCTGACCGAGTTCTGCTAGCCGCGTCAGTTCACCGACACTGTTTTCCAGATCGCGCTTCATCGGCTTGCTTCACAAGTGTCAGCCTGCTTCTGATTCTCCGCAACTTTTCGAAGCATGGCACGCAGGAAGTCGATTTGAGGCGCAGACATTCCCTTCCAGAGCGTTTCGTGGAGTCGATCAGCCGCTTCGCGCAGTTCCGGCCAGATGGTTCTTACTTGCTCGGTGAGGTGGAGGTTCCAAACTCTTCGATCGTGCGCCGCCCGCTCTCGCTCGATCAAACCTTTTTCAACCAAAACTGTGACAGCCTGTCCTATCGTCGCCGATTCAAGCTCGAACAGGCGAGAAATCTCGGTCTGTGTTAGCGTAGGTTCCCGCAACAAGGACGCGATGATCCGCCATTGTGTTTGATTGAGGTCGAGCCCCACGATCAGAGCGTCGAACGTCCGCCGAGCGGTCCTGTTCACCTCTTCCAGCAAATATAGGATGTCATCCTTTTCGTTGGGGGCGTAATCACGTATTTCATCTTTCGGCATATGCTTATCCATCGCGCTATCCTGAAAGGCTCGCGCAAGCCTGGCGTGCTCAATCTCAGGGTCAACCATATTCGCTAGCAGTGCCGCCCTGCAAACACTCGCTGATTTCACGCTACAGCAGAAACTGAATCCAATGGTCGCTCAAGCCGATAAGGAACCGTACGGCGCTGGGTGAGTGCGAGGGCTCCGGCCACCTCGCCTGCCACGACTGCCGGGATCTTATGATCGCAAGCGCTCGGCCTCCATCACTTGAACATCAGCCCCCCCCTGAAGGGCAAAGGTGGGGCATGAACGCGGGGCATTGGCTCGATTTCGAGTGATTATGGCTCGCTGGCCAGATTGTCATGCATCCTGGCCAGCGATCCGCGTAAGCGCTCCAGTTCCCCAAAACGGATCCCCCCGAGCAAGCGAGCATACATTGCATCAGCTTCTACTCGCATCTTGGGAAGTAGCTCGATTGCGGCAGGGCGTAAATGAACCCGCCAAACGCGCCTGTCGTTCTTCGCGCTGCGTCTTTCCACCAGCTCAAGTTCTTCCAGGCGATCAATAGTCCGGCCGATGCTAGCGCGCTCTAACTCCAGTTCCCGAGCCAGCTCGGTCTGGGTCATGCCTGGGCTCCGAAAGAGATAAGCCAAAATACGCCATTGCGTCCGCGTGAGCCCGAATTGTTCAACCGAAGAATCAAAGGTCCTGCGCAAACGCCGCGTCACTTCCTCCATAAGAAAGAACAGCCGATCGGTATCGGTGAGGAAACTTGCCCCCTTTGTATCCGTGTCATAGTCCGTCGTGGCAGCCATCCTGGGCAACCTACCATAGCCGATCAGGAAATAAAGCGGTTTACTGTAAACCAATTTACAATATAGAGGTTGCGATATGCAGTCGCAAACTTTCCATATCGGGGGAGATGGTGGCATCTCCATAGCAGCCGAAGCGACCGGAAATGCCGATGCTTTACCGGTCTTGCTCGCGCATGGGGGCGGCCAGACCCGTCACGCATGGAAACGTGTCACAGCCGATCTCGCCAGTGCGGGATTTCGTCCGATCGCAATTGACATGCGCGGTCACGGGGACAGCGAATGGTCTGCCGAGGGCGCTTACGAAACGCGCGACTTCGCTTCAGATCTCGTTGCGATCGCTTCAAAAATGGACCGCAAGCCAGCGCTCGTCGGGGCCTCCCTTGGCGGGCTGGCCGGACTGATCGCCGAAGGACACCTTGCGCCGGGCCGCTTCGCGTCGCTCACTCTCGTCGACATCGCGCCGCGTATGGAGACGGGGGGCGTTATGCGCGTAGTCGGCTTTATGGAGGAGCACGTGGAGACCGGTTTCTCTTCACCGGACGAAGCGGCAGAGGTCATCGCGCGCTACATGCCACATCGCCGCAAGCGCGGAGCCGGCAAGGGTTTACGGCGCTATCTGCGAGAGAAGGAAGACGGCCGCTACTACTGGCATTGGGATCCGGCCTTTATCCGCAACATCACACTAGCCAAGCGAAGCGATCCGGCTCATCAGGAACGCCAGTTTGATGCGCTGAACGATGCAGCCAGCAGGCTTTCTCTGCCATTGCATATTATTCGCGGCGGATCGAGCGATCTGGTTTCCGAAGACGCGGTCGCGCAATTGCTCGAACTTGTTCCACACGCTGAATACACCGACATCGCAGAGGCAACACATATGGTGGTTGGCGATGCCAACGATGCCTTTTCGGCAGCGATACTCGATTTTCTCAAGCGTAATCACAGTCCGCAGGGAGCCGTTACATGACCGATAATCCGACAAGGATCGATCCTAAGCGCCTCGAAGAGATCCTGCAGATTGCCCCGTTTCACCGGTGGCTTGGCCTCACTTTACGGTCATGCTCGAACGAGCAGCTTGAACTGGAGATGCCTTGGCGCGACGAGATCGTGTCAAACCCGGCAATCGGTTCAGCGCATGGCGGCGTGCTCGCCTCTCTGATCGATTTAACCGGGCTCTACACCTTATTGTCGCAAGGTACAGGGGCCAAGGCGACCGCCGATCTGAGGGTCGACTACCACCGCCCGGCAACCTCGGGACCACTCATAGCATCGGGCAAAATAATCAAGATCGGTAAAAATATCTCGGTCGCTGAAACACGTGTATACGGTCCTACTGGCAACCTTTTGGCTAGCGGCCGCGGTGCCTACGTATGCTAACAGCGTTATCCTAATGGAACTAACTGCAGGGCGAAAATTAGCAGGTCTGTTCCTCGAAGACCTGCAAAATTGTCCCACGACTTTCAGAGCGAATTGCGTCGCGATAGCCGCCTTCCAATGAGTGACGTGACCCCCTGATCTTCCCCCAGCTGGGATTAGAGCCGAGCCGCGTTGATGCGTATGAGCGCGGTTGAAGCAATGGGCTGCGCAGCGGAGCCCGTAGGGCGTGGCGAAGGAGGCCATTGCTTATCTAGTTCGGCGGCGAACGCCGCCGGTGTCGCGTAGCCAAGGGATGAGGGCGCTCTCTCTCGGTTGTAGTCTTCCACCTGACCTGCCCCATCAGGGTGGTCCACCGGTTAAGTTAGAGTTCCGGCGGTTGGGGTCGCCCTGCTGGGCGGCCTGGAGCGCAGCGTAAGGCAGCATGGCAGGACGAGGCAAGATCGTTTGTGGGGCCGGCGGCTGGTAGCCCAGCGAAGAGTGTGGCCGGACGGTGTTGTAGTGGATACGCCAGCGCTCGATCAGGATGATTGCCTCCTTCAGAGTGTAGAAGATTTCCCCGTTGAGAAGCTCATCCCTGAGCTTGCCGTTGAAGGATTCGTTGTAGCCATTCTCCCATGGTGATCCGGGTTCGATGTAGAGAGTCTTCACACCAATCCGCCCGAGCCAGTCGCGCACGGCATGAGAAGTGAACTCAGCGCCATTATCGCTACGGATGTGATCAGGCGGACCATGGCGTTGGAACAGCTCGGTCAGCACGGCCAGGACATCATCGCTCTTGAGCTTGCGCTGGACATGGATCGCCAGGCACTGGCGGCTGTACTCGTCGATCACGGTAAGCATGCGGAAGGCCTTGCCGTCATGGGTGCGATCCATGACGAAGTCGTAGCTCCACACATGGCCACTATATTGCGGACGCAGCCTCACGCATGATCCATCGTTGAACCACAGACGCCCGCGCTTTGGCTGTCTCTGCGGAACCTTGAGCCCTTCACGGCGCCAGGTCCGCTCGACCCGCTTGGCGTTCACCAACCAACCTTCATTGCGCAGCAGCGCCGTGATCCGGCGATAGCCGTAGCGACCATATTGCTGGGCCAGCCGGATGATTGCAGCTGTCAGCGGCTTCTCGTCGGCTGGTGGTGCGGGCAGCTTGCGCTGGGTCGAGCGGTGCTGGGCAACGACCCGGCAGGCACGGCGCTGGCAGATATCCAATGCCTCCTGCCATGGTCGATGGCCAGCCGACGCCGTGAAGGGCTCAGTACTTTCCCTCGACAACCTCCTTCAGGATCAGCGCATCGAGCGTAAGATCAGACACCGCCTTCCTGAGCCGCTGGTTCTCCTACTTGAGATCCTTCAATCGCCGAGCCTGGCTGACCTTCAGCCCACCGTACTCGCGTCGCCAGCGATAGTAACTCTGCTCCGAAATCCCCAGCGATCGGCTGATCTCCCCGATCTTCTCTCCGTGCGAGAGCCGAACTTCGGCCTCACGCAGTATCCCGATAATCTGTTCCGGCGTGTATCTCTTCCGTGCCATTCATCAGCTCCTTTCAAGCCGTAAATAGCCGAAATCCTAACTCTCAAAACGGACCACTTTTCGGGGGGAAGGTCACCTCTGGCCGATGGGAAGGACGCTGACAGGCTGGAAACCGCAGTTGGGCGGTTGGGGCTTGATCGACCTTAGAAACGCGCAATCGGTCGATCCGTTTTCCCTGGTCTCAGATGAACTCATTGAGGTTGCCGACTGGGAACTACTTGATTTTGCAGTTCAAGTTGTCAAGCAATGGCTCCAAAGGAAAGGTTTCGAGATCATGTCCACTCACTCAAATCCCAACGTCGATCCGAACATCTGGTTTGTCGGAGACAATGGACCCGAGTGGGTAATCGTACGAGCAGCGCGATATCCAGAAAAGGTGGCTCAGATCCCGAGCAACGTAGAGGCCATCGATAAGCAATGCGAAGCTCTCAGTCACTTGGGGAATTTCGCATCTTTTGGCTTTGCGTTGGCGGAAAACGTTGAAACGCCCATCTGGCGGGGACACGCTGCCGATGTCCAATTCGAAGGCATTAAGCCGATCTGATCCGGAAGCTCTCATTGCTCCACGCAGGTGTGCGATCTGTTGAAGAATCATGCGGCCATATTCGTGCTCGGCGGTCGCTTTTGGGGTGTAATATCGCCGCCGCTCTGCGCCAAAACACCAGACGTCCAGACCGGTAACGGCGTGGGCTGTAGACTGGAGTTCGTTCGACCTGAGGCCGGTCGGATTACGACTTTTTACCAGTCGTCGAAACTTTGAATTTTGCTCAGATTGGAAACCTCATTTAAGTGCGTTTCCAAGTGATGGCGTTCCTCATCCCAAACCACAAACAGATGTTCTGCGCCAGGATTCTCAATGTTGTTTAATTCGAAATCGTACACATCGAGAAACAATTGCTCGTAGTACTTAGAGAGACGATTCTCCATGCTGGTGAATGTCACGTATAGCTGGGCATTCTTCGGCCATTTTTTCTGACGTGGCTATCAACGCGAAGCTCAGCAAACCCTTTCCCGACATACACGCATAACATCGTGTAATTGCCATGGTCGTCGCAGGCGTCATAGTCTACCCACAGGTGATAGAGGCCTGTCTGACCACGGAGGAATTTAAGATAGAGCTTGTACGTTATGTTCCCAATACGGAGTTCGTCGTCGACCGGCAGTTCCGCACAAAATGCGCTCTCGTTCACCAACTCATGGGCAGAAATTGGCTGGCTTAGTTCTAAGAGTCTGACTCGAAACTATCTGGCGTAAGTTCATAGGTTTGCCAGTCTGCGAGTGAGCATCTGCACGGCCGCGGTGAAGAGCCAGCTCCGGGCTGATGCTATGGTGGTCTCGAAGTCTTTAGCGAGGCGGCGGTTTCT
>NZ_JBSXOM010000008.1:0-13282 GCF_056859455.1 Qipengyuania sp. L-5Y
AGAAACCGCCGCCTCGCTAAAGACTTCGAGACCACCATAGCATCAGCCCGGAGCTGGCTCTTCACCGCGGCCGTGCAGATGCTCACTCGCAGACTGGCAAACCTATGAACTTACGCCAGATAGTTTCGAGTCAGACTCTTAAGCAGATCGTGTGGTGTTTCTATCTGTAGAGACATGTGCCGTTCTGTTAGGCTCCTGCCACCTATGATATTGTTGCAGCCACCAGACTGTTTGCTAGGCATGGCGGCAGGTGGAGCGCTTTTATGACCGGACAGGACCCCGAAACTACCCCCGTGATTATCGGTGTTGGCCAGATCAATGATCGACCGGAGGCGCCGGTCGATGGTCTCGATCCAGTGGGTCTTATGGCGCACGCCCTGCGCCGCGCAGATGCAGATGCGGGCGGCGGCGTTTTGGTCGATTGCGATTCCCTTTCCGTGGTTGCTCAACTCGCTTGGCCTCAGCTCAATCCGGTCGACGCGAAGGTTGCAAAGGACCTCGGGATCGACCCGGCTCACCGGATGCAGACCGCACTGCCCAATGGCGACAGCCCAATCCTGCTCCTGCACGAGGCCGCAAATCGTATTGGTCGCGGAGAAGCGAAAATCTGTGCGATCGCAGGTGGAGAAGCGTTGCGAACAGCCGGCCATCTCGCCGCTTTGAAGAAACGAGAGGGTGGCGAAAAACCCAACGCGCTTCGCGATGCGAGCCATCGGGTCCGGCATGGTTATCCGCAGAGCTACGGCCTTGTCGTACCCACGGATGTCTATCCGCTTTACGAAAACGCCGGGCGGGCGTCCTATGGCCAGAGCCTGGCAGAAGGGCAGGTAGAAACCGGTGCGATTTGGGCCGTTATGAGCGAGGTGGCTGCGGCGAGTGATGGGGCATGGATACGCAAGCCGGTAAAGGCTGAGGCTGTCGTTGAGCCCAGCGAGAATAATCGGCCCATCGCCTTTCCCTATACGAAGCTTCAGGTGGCCAATTCCTCGGTCAATCAGGGTGCAGCTTTTATCGTAACGTCTCTAGCGGAAGCGCGAAGGCGCGGCATTCCGGATGAGCGGCTCGTCCATATCGGCTATGGTGCGGCTGCACACGAAAGCGGTAACTTCCTTGCTCGCGACCGCTATGACTACTCACCCAGCCTGGCGACCTCGATCGAACGGGCGATGGCGTTGAACGAGATCGGCACGAACGACCTTGCTCATGTAGAACTTTACAGTTGCTTCCCCTGTGTTCCGAAGATGGCACGCAGGGTGCTGGATTGGCCGATCGAAAAACCAGTTACGGTGTTTGGCGGCCTGACGTTCGGTGGAGGACCGATTGGGAACTATATGAGCCATGCTGTGGTCGCCATGGCTGAAAAGCTACGCGGGACCGACGGTCGAGGTTTACTGTTCGCCAATGGTGGATATGCCACCCACAATCACACCATCATGCTATCGGGCGAGCCGACGGGCGCCCTATTCCCGCAAGATTTCGATTATCAGACCGAAGCCGACGACAGACGCGGCGAAGTTCCGCCCATCGACGAAGATTATGCGGGCCCCGCCGTTATAGAGACTTACACGGTGCACTATGACCGCGCCGGCTCTCCAAAATCCGGCGTGATCGTGGCACTCACGCCAAATGGATCACGTACCTTGGCCAATGTTCCTGCCGATGACAGCGAAACCATCGCGTTTCTCACCGATGGCCGATGCGAACCTGTAGGAACCAGCGGGAAGATCCAACGTGCTCGCGATAGTGTTGCAATCTGGCAGCAAAGCTGATCAGGCGCGTTGCCAATCGCTGGACCTGCCGCCTTCCTTCGCAGTTACGCGGATTTTACCGATGGTCATATCCTTGTCGACCGCTTTCAGCATGTCGAACAATGTGAGGCACGCGACGGATACCGCCGTTAGCGCTTCCATTTCGGCACCGGTCCGTCCCTCCGTTCGCACCGTTGCCGTGACGGCGAAACCGGGCAATGTGTCGTCTGCAGTAATCGTAACATCGACCTGCGAAAGCGGTATCTGATGACACAGGGGGATGAGGTCGGCCGTTCGTTTGGCTGCCATGACACCCGCCAATTCGGCCGTACCGATGACGTTTCCCTTGGGAACCTTGCTTTCTTTCAGCAAATCGAGCGTAAGCAACTGGCACGTCACAGTCCCGGTTGCTGACGCCTTGCGGGCTGTAATCAGCTTGTCGCCAACATCGACCATTCGCGCGCGCCCATGTTTATCGATATGCGACAGATCGGCCATTCGTTCGCTTCCAGTAAGTGAAATTATCGGAGGGCTTGCAGCAGCTAATTGCGTCCCTGTCGAGGCCTGCCGAAATTGACTGCCAGCTTACTGGCGCAACTCCTCTTCGTGGCACGAACGTCTTCCACGCCAATTGAGGATATGCGCTGCCGCCAGCAGCGCGGCGCCGATACTCGTCACGAATGGTTCAATGGGAGATCCCTCGATGAGAAGGGCGCTGGCCATAATGGCAAGTCCTGCCATCCCGAAAAGAAACGGCACTTTTCTACCTTCGCAAAGTGCATGACGCCACAGGGCAAAAAACGACAGTGGCAAGGCCGCGAGCAGTATCCAGAGATGCACGCTTTCCGGCCAGGACAACCAGTCCGAAAGCGCGGGTAGCCATGCGATGATGAGTGGCAAGGCGAGACAATGAATCAGGCAGAGCGCGGATCCGGCAATCGCCATTCCATCGAGCAGGTTGCGATGTGGAGAATTGCTGAATTGCATCCGGTCTCTTCTTTTGAGAATTGTCTGCAGGGAAAGGAAAGCCGACGCCCGTGATCCAGGCGTCGGCATGCGCGGTCTCGCGCGGACTTACAGGCTCAAACGAGCGGTCAGTTTGAAATTCCGGCCGGGCAGAGGCACGAATTCCTTCGTAAAACTCGTATGGCGCCGACCTTGTACATCGAAGATATTGTCCACCTGTGCGAGGATGGTCAGGTTGTCCGCCCCCTCAAATGGATGCCACGCGACCGAGGCATTTACGAAGGTATACCCATCCGTGGGCGCTTCGTGTTCCGACACGCGGTCCTGCTTATCGAACCATTCGACCTCTGCGCGAACATCGAAGTGTTCGAACTGCCCTTCGAGCGCACCGGAAAGGCTCAGGGGCGGAATACGGGGGACCGGAGAACCATCGGCCAGAGTGGCCCTGACATAGTCGCCGCGAACATCCGCAAGCAGCTTGAAGTCATTGGTTTCGAAAACGGGCATGCTCGCCTCGGCTTCTATGCCGAACTGATCCGCATTCTGCTGCAGAAACTGAAACACCTCCAGCCCGTCTTCTTCCGCACCCGTATCGGAGAGGAAAATGAAGTCGTTGAACCAGTTCCTGTAGACGCTCGCACTCAGAAGAGCCGGGCCAAGGTTACCGCGGACGTAGCCTTCCACGCCCCACGAGCGTTCAGTTCCTAGAGTAGGACTGCCGATCTCGAACTGTTGCGTTGCGACGTGTGGACCATCGGCGAACAATTCCTGCGCGGAAGGCGCCCGTTCTGCCCGCGAGAGATTGACCCCTGCTCGCAGATCGCCCGCCGCGCCATCGGTAAGCGCATAGGATGCGCCGACGGCTCCGGAAAACGTATCGAAATCGCGGGACACGCCGATCGAATCCGAAGCGTCGACACCGGTGTGCTCATAGCGAGCACCGAGTTCCACTTCGAACCTGTCGAAATCGAGCTCCTGCACCGTGAACAAGGCAAAACTATCGGTCGTGTTGCTGGGCACGAAAGCTTCTTCGCCGATGGCGGAGAAATTGGTATGCGAGTATTGACCGCCGAGCGAACCCTGAAGGTTTCCACGGCGCGATTGAACAAGCTCCACGCGGCCTTCGACGCCCTCGACATCGAACACGGTTCCTACGTCGTCTCCTTCAAACTCGGTGTGGGTATAATCGCTGTATCCCCACCGGGTCCGCAGTTCGTCGAAGAAGCCGTCGCCAAGATCCAGCACGCCTTTCAGATCGGCGCGGTACCGCTTCATGCCGATTGAAACGGGCCCTTCTTCGCCATGCCCGTGATCATCATCCTCTTCTTCGTGATCGTGATCGTGATCATGATCATGATCACCTTCATGCACGTGTCCTACGCCTGGCAGGCCCGGTATGCCGTAATTCGTGTCGTAGTAGTCGAAAGACACGCCAAGGCTGCTGTTGCCGGAGAAATAAGCAAGACCCGTTCCCAGGGTGTAGGTTTCCGTCCAGCTATTCGGCAAAGTTCCGCGTGCGTTCGCCCCTTCCCGTAGTTCCTCCGCCTCATCGAGATGACCTTCGGCCTCCTCTTCCGCAGCCGATTCCAAGAGTTGGGCGCGAAGGCGATCGGTTGCTACATATCCGGGTATCTCGAGATCATCGGTGTTGCGATACGATCCATCCACATGGAATGCGAGATTGTCACCAACAGGCACGTCGACCGAAAGGCCGCCTTCGCGCCGGTTGCTGACAGTATCGAAGCCGGCCATTGCGTCGACATGTACGGGCTCATCCGGGACGCGTGGCGGAATTCGCTTTGTGATGACGTTCACAGCGCCGCCGATCGCCTGGCTTCCATAAAGCAGCACTGCAGGCCCGCGAAGTACCTCGATGCGTTCAGCGATCAGGGGCTCCACGGTAACGGCGTGGTCATCGGATGTACTCGAAGCGTCGATGGCACCGATGCCGTCCGTCAGAACCCGGACGCGCTCACCGCCGAAACCTCTGAGTACGGGACGCGAAACACCAGGCGCAAAACCGCTCGCCGACACACCTGGAAGCTTGGCCAGAACCTCACCTAATTGCCCGTTCTGGTTGCGCTGAAGCTCCATTCCATCGACGACGGAGGTGCCTGCCAGAACATCTAGGCGATCAAGACCCGGTGCTGTAACTACGATCACGTTATGAAAATCGTCTCCACCCCTTTCGGTGGGCGTCCTCGTCGGAGCTTCCGGCTCCTGCTGATCGGAAGATGAGGCTTCTTGGGCTATGGCCGCATAGGGGATGAGAGCGGCGGCTGCGGCGCAGGTCAGTAAAGTAAAACGCATTCAAATAACTCCGGTAAAGATAAGGACCGACAAACGACGCGGCTGCAGCCAAAAGCGGGCGCGCAGCGCGAATAGCCGGTTATTTTACATGGAGTTACAGAGGTGGGGCACGCCCCAACCACCCGACAGGCGGAGCAGGTAAACGAAACTCGCCAATCGGCAGCCAGCGCGACCAATGCTCCTTCGTTTCTACTGCAGAGAACAGTATTGCAGGGGGCAGTAGATAGGGGCCCGACTGTCCCGTCTCCCGGCAAATCGCGCAGCTATCCTGGGCGGCGTATCGGCTGTCGTCGTCCCGTTCTTTCTGTATCGGCGCGACAATCGCACTTTGCGTGCGCGCGGTGACTTGGACGGCTTCGTGGATATGGGTTTGGACGATGAAACTCTGCGCTAATACGAAAAGCGCGAGCAACGCACACCAAAGGTGAGATAGCGAGCGGCGTCCACCGCGCGCTAAGCCTCGACCTTTAGCGTGACAATATATCATGCCGCGCCCTTAGCTGATCCGATTGCTTATGCAAAGGGCTTGTGGGCAAAGGAGTCTCGGCCTGTGATAAGGCTGTTGTGCTGTATATGTAAGCAGGGCATTGCGCGGGAAATTGGTCAGGATCTTGAAGGGCCGGCAGGTTACAGCTTCGAGCAAGGTGAGAATATGAAGATTGCAATGGTGGGCTCGGGTTATGTGGGCCTGGTTTCAGGAGCATGTTTTGCCGATTTCGGTCACGACGTGGTTTGCATCGACAAGGACCAGTCGAAGATCGATCGTCTGAATGACGGTATCATGCCGATTTATGAGCCGGGTCTCGCCGATCTGGTAACGTCGAACGCGAAGGCAGGCCGCCTGACATTCACTGCAAGTCTGGCCGAAGGGATCAAGGGCGCCAACGCCATCTTCATCGCTGTCGGCACTCCTAGTCGGCGCGGCGATGGTCATGCGGACCTTTCCTTCGTCTACGCCGTGGCCGAGGAGATTGGCGAACATCTGGCTGGCGACGCCGTGGTCGTGACCAAATCCACCGTACCCGTCGGCACCGGGGACGAGGTTGAGCGGATCCTCAAGAACAGCGGGACACCGCATCGCATCGCAGTAGTTTCCAATCCTGAATTCCTGCGCGAAGGTGCGGCAATTGGCGATTTCAAACGCCCCGACCGTATCGTGATTGGTGCTGAAGAAGATTTCGGGCGCGAAATCATGAGTGAAGTCTACCGCCCCTTGTTCCTCAATGAGTCGCCGATCCTTTTCACGGGGCGCCGCACGAGCGAACTCATCAAATATGCGGCGAATGCATTCCTTGCCACCAAGATCACGTTCATCAACGAAATGGCAGATTTGTGCGAGAAAGTTGGCGCGAATGTGCAGGACGTGAGCCGTGGCATCGGAATGGATAATCGCATCGGTTCGAAATTCCTTCACGCTGGCCCCGGCTATGGCGGATCATGCTTCCCGAAAGATACGCTCGCGCTGCTCAAGACGGCGGAGGATTACGACAGCCCCACCCGGATCGTTGAGTCGGTGGTCAAGGCGAACGAGAGCCGCAAGCGCGCGATGGGCCGCAAGGTGCTCGACGCGATTGGCGGGTTGAACGACGCGCGTGGGAAAAAGGTCGCTCTCCTGGGCCTGACCTTCAAACCGAACACCGATGACATGCGCGATTCGCCGGCGATCGCGGTTGCGCAGACCCTCACCGACGCGGGCGTTCATGTGGCAGCATATGACCCGGAAGGCATGGAACAGGCCAAACCGCTGATGCCAGAGGTGGAAATGGTCGCAGACCCGTATGCCGCCATTGCCGATGCCGATGCCATCGCAATCGTTACCGAATGGGATGCATTCCGCGCGCTCGATCTGAAGCGCGTCATGGATTTGGCGAAATCGCCGGTGATGGTCGACTTACGCAACATCTACAGGCCGGCAGATATGCGCGACATGGGATTTGCCTACACCAGCATCGGCCGCGGTTGATCACCGGCTAGTGAAAATCGCGGCTGTTGGGCAGGATGCGGACGTTGCGGGGATGCGAAGGCCGCGGCGCACGCAACGCTCGTCTTGCTTGGTGAGATGCACTATCGGCATTCCCCGGACCGGGTGATATCTCGACCTTGCGCTTTGCCGCGCTCATGGTTCGCAAGGGCCGATTAACTTCGTCGGCTCGCGACATCTGGGGTGCGATCAGGTCATCACTCAATTCGGTTAATCGCCAGGTCGCATCGTCTATATGCGATACAATGACGTGGAGCACCTCGTCGTCCATCTCGACCCTGCCGGTAACCTCCATCAGTCGCGCACTCATTATGACCTTGCGATATCGCTCCATCACATCCGGCCACACCACGAGGTTCACAACCCCTGTCTCATCCTCCAACGTGATGAAACACACCCCTTTGGCACTGCCGGGGCGTTGGCGGATCAGCACGACACCGGCCACCTTCACTCGGCTACGGAAATTTTTCCGACGCAGATCGGCGTTTGCGGTAACCCCGCGATCATGCATCCCGTTGCGTAAAAATTGCATGGGATGCGCTTTCAGGCTCAGTCGAGCGGTCTGATAATCGGCCACGACATGTTCGGATAATGGCATCAGCGGCAACATATGATGCGCGATTTCCGCCCCTTCGTCGCGAACAGCGGTCGCAGTGAACAAAGGCAGATCGTCTACCGATTTGAGTGCGCGCGCATCCCACAACGCCTGTCGCCGATCGAGCCCCATGGAGCGAAACGCGTCCGCGGCAGCAAGCCTTTCGATAACGCCGGGCGAAAGCTTCGTACGCTCCCGCAGTTCGACAACACTATCGTACGGACCTCCTGCATCGCGTGCCGCAACCAGCCGCGCGGCCGATACCTCCGTCAGTCCATCGATCTGGCGAAACCCCAGCCGCATGGGTGGCTGAGATTTACCTTCCCACTGCTCGAGCGTGTTGTCCCAGTGGCTTTCATTGACATCGACCGCATGTACTTCCACGCCATGCTCTTGCGCATCGCGTACGATTTGCGCGGGGGCATAAAAACCCATCGGCTGTGAATTGAGCAATGCACAGGCGAACGCGGCCGGATAATGGCATTTCATCCAGCTTGAAATGTAGACGAGATGGGCAAAACTGGCCGCATGGCTTTCCGGAAACCCATATTCTCCAAAACCGCGTATCTGGTTGAAGCAGCGCTCTGAAAAGTCCGGGTCATAGCCCCGCGCGATCATCCGACCGACCATCTTGTCCTGCAATTCATCGACCATGCCGCGGCTGCGGAAGGTCGCCATCGCCTTGCGAAGCTGATTTGCCTCGGTGCTGGAAAATTTTGCGGCATCAAGTGCGATTTTCATCGCTTGCTCTTGGAAAATCGGCACGCCCAAAGTGCGATCGAGAATCGATGAGAGTTCATTCGGCGGGCCATGAAGGGGGGATGGCTTTGGGATGACCACGGCTTCCTCCTTCCGCCGCCGTTTGAGATAGGGATGTACCATATCCCCCTGGATCGGGCCGGGACGTACGATCGCCACCTGAATGACGAGATCGTAAAACTGGCGCGGCTTCAAGCGCGGCAACATGTTCATCTGCGCCCGGCTTTCCACCTGGAATACGCCCAGGCTGTCCCCCTTCACCAGCATGTCGTAAACACGGGCATCTTCGCGCGGGACGGTCGCCAGCGTCAGATCGCGATCATGATGATCGCGCAGCAGGTCGAAACCCTTTTGCAGACAGGTCAGCATCCCCAGCGCCAGAACGTCGATCTTCAGAATGCCCAGGGCTTCTATATCGTCTTTGTCCCATTCGATGAAACTGCGATCCGGCATGGCACCATTGCCGATTGGCACGGTTTCGACCAGCGGGCCCTGGGTGAGGATGAAACCGCCTACGTGCTGCGAAAGATGGCGCGGCATGCCAATCATCTGCTCAGTCAGCTTCAGAACACGGCGCAAGTGGGGATCACGCATATCGAGCCCGGCTTCTTGCGCATGCTTTTCTGCAATTTCTCGCCCATAGCTGCCCCAGACGGTCCGCGCGAGCACGCTCGTGGTATCTTCGGACAGTCCCATAACCTTACCGACTTCGCGAATGGCCATACGCGGACGGTAATGAATTACTGTTGCGCACAGCCCGGCGCGGTGACGACCGTAGCGATCATAAATATGCTGGATGACTTCCTCGCGCCGTTCGTGTTCGAAATCGACGTCTATATCCGGTGGCTCCTTGCGCTCTTCGGAGATGAAGCGGTCGAACAGCAATTCGTGCTCGTCCGGGTCGACAGCCGTAATGCCAAGACAGTAGCAGACGGCGGAGTTTGCCGCGCTGCCGCGTCCCTGGCACAGGATCGGCGGATCCCGGGTCCGCGCAAAATCGACGATGTCCCTGATGGTCAGGAAGTAGCGTGCGATGCCGAGCCTGCCGATCAAATCGAGCTCATAATCGATCAGGCGTGTTACCTTGGCCGGAACACCACGAGGGTAACGGGCCTGTGCGCCCTGCCGGGCCAGTTCGGCAAGATACGCATCCGGCGAACGGTCCTTGGGGATCGGCTCGTCCGGGTATTCATAACACAGTTCCTTAAGGTCGAATGTGCTCGCATCGGCCACGTCACGCGCTGCGGCAATGGCATGGGGCCATTGGGCAAACAGGTGGACCATTTCTTCCGGCGGTTTGAGGTGACGTTCCGCATTTGCCTCAAGCAAAAGGCCCGCACCATCGATCGTCGTCTTTTCGCGGATGCAGGTCATCACATCCTGCAAGGGCCGCCGGTCGCGGGCGTGATAGTGCACATCATTGGTGGCAAGGATGGTGAGGCCCGTGCTTCGCGCCAGCGTATCGAGCTGGTTGATACGCGCAATGTCGTCGCCGGAGTAGAGATAGGCGGCGGCAAGATGCCGGAGTGTCGGCAGCTGTACGGCAAGCTTGCGCAATTCAGCCATAAACCGCTCGTCGAGAACGTCCGGGGGGATGAGGATCAGCTGAATGCCTTCTGCGTGGTCGGCCAGCATTGCGAGATCGATGTGCGTCTCGCCCTTGTCCTGCCATTTCCCTTCCAGAGTCTGCATCTTGCCCCTGGACAGCAGCGAGGTAAGCCGTCCGTAGGCGGCGCGGTCGGTCGGATAGGCGAGAAAATGCCAGCCCTCGACAATCACGATCCGGCATCCGATTACCGGACGCATCCGGGCCGTCTTGGCTTCGGTATGAATGCGCACCACCCCCGCCAGCGTATTGCGATCGGCGATGCCGATGGCATCGTATCCTTGCGCGAATGCGGTCAGGACCAGATCCACCGCATCGGACGCGCCGCGCAGAAACGAGAAGCAGCTGGTGATCCCCAGCTCGACGAATTGCGCACGGGGGTTGCCGACGAATTCCTTGTCGGAAAATCGGGCCAGCGTTCGGCGATCAGGGGTGAGCGGCTGATCGGGCATCAGGCGAAAAATCCATGCAGATACCAGTCGGGCGGCCCGCCTCGCCCGTCACCGATCAGGCCGTTACGATAGATCCAGTAACGGCGCCCGGCCTCGTCCTCGATCCGGTAATAATCACGCAATCGCGCATTCGCCCGCTGTCTCCACCACTCGGGTGCTATCCGCTCCGGCCCTTCCGCCTTTACAATAACGTGCAGCCCGCCGCGCCAGCGAAAGCGCCGGGGCAGACCTTCAGGAGTGGCATAGATAACACTGATCGGCTCGGCACGGGCCAGCAGCTTGAGCGGGCGCTGATTGAAACCGAGATCATATTGCACGGCGGCGCTCGTTTCGTCGGGCGCTGCCACCCGCTGTGAGCGTTCGGGCCAATGGCTGCTACGCGGAACAAATTGTGCCACCCTGTCCCTGCCCAGGCGCGTAACCAGCCTGTCGATCAGAACCGGTAGCGCCGTGCCGCTGGTATCGGGCTTGTCGAGCGTATCCTGTGCGCCATCCAGCGGCTCGGTCCATATTGCAGTCAACCTGATCTGATCGATGCCGAACCCGGCTTCAACGTCGTCCAGCCGCTGTGCGAACAGACGAATGATATGATCGGGATCGCGTGACGGCGAAGCCAGTTCGAGCGTTCGGTACATATCTTCGCCATCCACCCGCCACAGACGCAGCGACAGTCTGCGCACGCCATGTTTGGCCTGTTCCAGGATACGCATGAGGTCATGCGTAATATCGCCCACGATATGCTGCAGCGGCTCGAGGTGAAGGATCGGCTCGGCAAGTCGGCGCTCTGCCCCGAATGGTGGGTGCTCGATAAGCGGGACGAGCGGCTCATGCTTACGCCCCAGCACCTGATCGAGCCTGACCAGGGGATTGGCTTCGGCGGAACGACGATTGCGGAAGCGCCGGACGAGACTTTCACGCGGAACTTCCATCAAGTCGCCAACGGTTTTCAGCCCGAGCCGGGCCAGCAACAGTCTGGTTTCCGAATTGAGCCGCAGGGCAGCAACAGGCAGAGGCGCAAGCGCTTCAGGCAGATCGTCCGGCATGGTGATGGCCGAACGATTCTCGGCATAGTGGGAAAGCGCCCAGGCAGCTCCGCTATTGGGCGCACAGGCGATACGGCATTGATAACCTTGCCTCAGAAAAAACGTTTCGATCCTCGTCAGCATCGGACCGTCGCCACCAAACAGATGTGCACTGCCCGAACTATCAAGCAATATGCCATCGTAACCGTCCACCATGCTCCAGGGCCCCCAGCGCTGCGTTGCAAGCGCCAGCTTTCCCAACGTGCGCTGGTTGCCTTCGTGATCGAATGGAATGGCCACCAGTTCGGGTGCCAGCATTCGCGCATCGGCCAGGCGCATGCCGGACTGCGCACCAGCAGCCATGGCCATCCGGCTGACGGCATCGATGACGGGACCATGCGCCGTGTCGCTCACCAGCACGATGGGCTGTCGCAGATCGCCTTCCTCACCCTGTTGCGCGGTAATCCGGCTCCACCGGTCGATCGCGAAGGTCGGGAACCACAAGGAGACTATGATCCGGTTCATGCGAGCCCACGCCATGTTCGAGCCAATACTGCCCGGGCCTCAGGCCGCGTCCGCGAAACAATTCGGCGCGCACGCGCGGCACGCCGGGTGCCATACTGTTCCAGCGGTGCAATGCCGAAGGCGCAGCGGTAACCCGCCAGCGCAACCGGGCAGCGGAAAGATTCGCAAAGCCTTCCCGGCGCAACAGGTAAAGCATCACGCCATTGCGTTCCGCCGCCAGCACGAGCCGACGGATGGCCGTGAAATCGAGCACCTTGGGATCGCCCACGATCTCGCCGATGACGAAGGACAACTCGCCGCATCTTACGCCTTCTTCCATTGCCCATAAGGCATCGGCCGCACTGCCTGCCTCGACATGAATGAAGCCGCTGCGCAACGGTGGCGGCAGGCCATGAAGAAACGGGCGCCCCGAAGATCGGGTGCTGCGCGCATCCTGAACCCACAGCCACCGCCAGCCTTCGCCGCCAGCAGCACAATGTTTCTGAGCGAAAGCAAGTGCCAGCGCGTCACCGGCGACATCGTCCATGCTGCCGAAGATTTCCCACATGGAATGCGGAAGCTGCAGATCAGGGGACCATTCGTCTGCGCCATTCCCCAGGGCAACGGGAAGTTCCGAAGCACGCAGAGCGTCCACTCTCCCAGCCAGAGGAGTGTTTTGAGGCGGTGAGATATTCTGAGCATGTGACATCAAGTGGATACGAATCGGCCTAACCAATGTTCCACTTATGTTCTCACCGATCCATCATTCGATCAAGAGCGATATTCCAGATGCGAGTTGTCGATTGCCTTGGCCCGACATCCCGAACAAGACGCCAGTCACAAAGCTTATAAGCAGGATCCATCGATCATAAGGCATGTACCGTCGAGAAAAAGACCGACCCAGGCGCCTCACCCAATTATTATACGCTCGTTATAAGTGGGATAGTCGACGATCTTCAAAAAGATTCACGGAAAAATCCGCTCAATCGCAAGGGGGCATTACTGATTTTTCGCACCCGCCAGATTGCCCACTTTTTGCGCCCCAGCATCGCTCGTCACCAGTATTTCGCCGTTCGAAACGACAATAGTGACATTCTCCAACCCAACGACCGATACGCGCGGGCCGTCGCTTTCCACCATCACATTGCGGCAATCGATCAATTCCGCCGAACTCGGCGCGACATTCCCATTGTCGTCGCTTAGAGTCTGACTCGAAACTATCTGGCGTAAGTTCATAGGTTTGCCAGTCTGCGAGTGAGCATCTGCACGGCCGCGGTGAAGAGCCAGCTCCGGGCTGATGCTATGGTGGTCTCGAAGTCTTTAGCGAGGCGGCGGTTTC
>NZ_JBSXOM010000009.1:0-14188 GCF_056859455.1 Qipengyuania sp. L-5Y
CCTCGATCGATACATCGAGCCCTGCAAAGTACTCCATCATCCGACTCCTACGCTTCCGTTTAACCGGAGCGAGGGAAGCGCCTGATGCAGCCGCTGTGCAAGACTTGGCCGCAGCCAAGTCCTCCCCAAATACAGCGGCCATCAAAATCATCCAAAATATTAGACGCCTGCGGACACTTCCTGTTATCGCAGGCGAAGATTATGCCAGAAGCGCTGCCCCTGCAATTCGATTGCAAAAGTGCTGCAAATTAAACGGCATGAAGCGGCCCATGCGAGGGGCTATAACCTGCAACAAACTCGCACCGACATTGTCGCCCGGCGACATGGGTGACGCGGTGAAACCTTCGACGGTCCTCGTTCTCAACATCACCAAACTGCGCTTGCGCGGATGCCGAAATGGTTGAGGCGTGTCTTCTCGACCAGCAGCGGAGCAGTGTGTGAGCAACCAGAAGAAACGGTCACGATGCTTTCGCTTCGCGCGCGCTAAGATCTGAGCGACAGCAAACGAATTGTTATTGCGGTTGCTTTCGGAACCGTTCCAAAGTTGTTTGAACGTAGGGAATAGCCGGGTTAAGCTGCCGTTTGAAAGCGAGCCCTGAAGCGACAGCTTTGCGCCCTCCTTTCTGTCATTGGAGGGGGCTTCTCGATCGTCTGTAAGCTGACGGTCCGCTTTTCCGTCAATAGACCTCAGTTGACTGCGACTTTAGGTCCCAACTCGCAAGCTATTTTTCTCTGAGCGTATAGGCAGGAAAGGCAAGCTCTGCTTCCGTGACCCATCGCTCAGAATTGCAATTAGCTTAGCGTTCAAGCTGTATCCGTTGCTGTATTCCATCCTCACTAAGCCCACAGCCTTCTAGAACTCTCGCAGCAAGCTGGAGGCTTGCCTCAACAGTTTCTGGAACAGCTGCGGTGGCGCCTGCCTCGGTAAGTCGCGCGGCCTGCTCCTTATCGAGCGCTCTCACGAAAAGCGGAACGTGAGGCGCAGCTTCCCGCATCCGAATGGTGAGCAATTCAGTGGCCTTTGCATCCCCGATCGTAATCACTAGGGCACTGGCCTGGCTTACACGTGCAGCTTGCAGAACCTCTATGCGGGATGCGTCACCAAACCGCACTGGCAATCCTGCTGATCGAGCTTCCGATGCGATAGCTGAATCCCTGTCGATGGCGATGAATGGCAAATCCTCGCGATCAAGGATCGATGCGATCATTCGACCGACCCTTCCAAAACCTGCGATGACCACGTGCCCTTCGATCTCTTCCACCTGCTCAAAAGTTGCGGTCGCATCGTGGGCTTGGCTATCCTCGAGCCGCCTACCTAGCACACGCGCCAGCGTGGCCAGCGCTGGCGTCAACAGCATTGTAAGGCTCGCCACGATAAGCATGAACTGACCCGTGGGATTTGGCACCAAGCCCAGAGACATGGCCAGCCCCACTACGATGAAGGCAAATTCTCCGGCTTGGGCGAGCAGTAGACCCGCTTCTACCGCGCGATGCCGCGGCAATTTCCACAGCAGGAAAAGGCCGACGTTTAGTAGTGTCTTGAGAGCGATCAGTCCCAGCACCGAGGCCGCGATCCAGAACGGCGAATCTCCTAGAACACGCCAGTCGATGCCCATGCCGACGGACATAAAGAAAAGCCCAAGCATCAAGCCTTTGAACGGTTCGATATCGACTTCGACCTGGTGGCGATACTCGGTTTCGGCAATCAGCAGTCCAGCAAGAAACGCACCGAGCGCCATCGACAGTCCGACGACGCCAGTAATCGCAGCGGTGCCCAGCGCGACCAGAACGATCATTGCCATGAACGCTTCGCGACTGTTCGTCTGCGCGACCGCGCGGAATACCGGCCGGAGCAGCAGGCGGCCGACCGCATAGATGACGATTACCGTGACCGCAGCTTCGCCCATTGCCAAAGCAAGGCCCCCGAATATGCCTTCGTTGGCTGCAACGGTTCCGAGCACTCCGACGACAAAAAGGATTGGAACCACTGCCAGATCTTGCATCAGCAGAACCGAAAAGACCGAGCGCCCCATCGGGGTGGTAAGCCTGCTCTTTTCGATCAGCAATTGCATGACGATCGCCGTGGACGAAAGCGCGAGACACGCACCTAAAACGAGCGCCGCTGCAGGGGGATTACCCCACGCGTAAGCTATACCGCCTGTCAGGGTCCCGGTGACGACAATCTGCGCACTCCCAAGGCCGAAAACCAGTCGCCGCATCGACCAGAGTCTGTCTAGCGAGAGCTCAAGCCCGATGGCGAACAAAAGAAACACAATCCCGATCTCGGCAAGTGCTCGAACGCCCTCAATATCTTCAATCACCAGAAACGACGCGAGTGGAATTTCGTCGGCGAAAAGTCCGAGCCCGTAGGGACCGATCATTCCGCCAATTAGGAGATATCCAAGAACCGGACTGAATTTTCTCTGCAGTAACGGCACTGCAAATCCAGCCACGACTAAAAAGACAATGACCTCACGCAGGTAGGGAATGTGTAGTTGCGATTCCATAGCTCCAACTCTCTGCAAACCCGCTGTGCTTGTCGATAGCAGAACCTCTGAAATTCTTGTCGAGTGGCATCCGTGATGGTAGTTTTTCGTGGGGAAGCAGGAGCAGAACCGAAAGGGCCGATTAGTCATGCCGGGCAAAATTGTTGTAGGAACTGATTTTCGCGCGGAAGCGGATCGCGCAATCGATCGCGCATTAGAATTGGCAAAAGAGTGGAACACCGAGGTTGTCCTCGTGCATGCTCTCGATCCCGCTCTCGGCGATCCGCCGACACGTGGCGAGCTCGACAAGCGGATGCGGTCCGTACTGCCGGATAGCGATATCAAGGTCACTTTCAGGTATCCGATTGAGCGCGCGGACTACGCGATCGCCAGCGTCGCCAAAGAAGAGGGTGCCAGCCTGATCGTGCTTGGAGCGGCGCGCTTCAACAGCATGAAGGACTTCCTGCTGGGGACGGCTGTCGATTACGTGATCCGCCACTCGCCGGTTCCAGTCCTTGTTGTGAAGACCAGGGCCACCGCGCGATATCGCCGCATCGCGTGCGCGACCGATTTCTATACTCCATCCCGAGTGGCGCTGGAGAAGACCGCAGAACTTTTTCCCAAGGCGGATTTCCAGCTGATCCATGCCTATCACGTGCCGTTCGAAGGGTGGCAGAAGGCCGAATATGTGAAGAAGGACGTCGAGAAAGCCGAGCGAAAAGTGTTTGACGAGTTTTTGGAAGAGATTGATCCTGAAACTCGTAAGCGTGTCACGACGCATCTTGTTTATGGCAGCCCCGGCGGTGCGCTTCGAAAGGACATACGCGAGAGCGAAACCGACTTGCTAGTTCTCGGGACCCACGGAGAGTCCGCTCTAAGGCACGCGAGCATCGGGAGCACCGCTAACGAGCTACTGCGAAGCCTTCCGATCGATACTCTCGTCGTCACGCACTCTGCAGAGCATGCCTGAATAACACTTGGCGCTTCACAATTCTATAGGCGAAGCAGTGGCAGATCAGGAGGGTCGCCTCATATGCTTGTCCGATTGCATGGCCATGATATGGTCGACGATGGATTTGATGTCGGTTTGATCCAGATCCAGATCCATTTGCATGGGATAATTGTGCGCATCTGACAGGAAGGCCTCTAGGGTTTCGCGGGTCAGTCCTGGGGTGTTCGCGATGTCGCCAAATTCGGGTGCGTCAGCTATTGGAGACACTCCGTTCGCCGTAACAGCGTGACATTCCCCGCAGACTCCAACGATAAAGTCCGGGGCACCCTTTCTGGTGTTCGCGAGCTTCATCCTTTCGCTGGACTGGCAAGCTACTAAAAGCGAGCAAGACAAAATTAACGGAATGGCGTACTTCATTCGTCGCATCCTCTTTATTCATTCGCCGTTTGCCGGCATCTTATCGCCCCGATTGATTTCGCTAACGCCTTATCGCATGTCGATGATCAACCACCATGGTTACGCTAACGGCAATGGCGTTCGGGCTTACTGTGCAGGCATTCTACGGTAGATAGGTTCGTCGGTCCAATTGCCGCGCGGCGTCGCGAATCACAATGCTCAGTGCTTTTGCTATCAGCGTCATTTCATGGATGGTCTTGCTTTATCATTGTGGAAGGAACCGAGCGCTTTTCTCATATTCCTGAGTCAGGAACTGGCCAACTGATGATTTATAAGGTGCTGACCGCGTAACCTTTGTGACACGCTTTTCTCGCGTTACGCTCTTTAGCATTATTTGGATCGGAAAAAGCTGCACGTCGCTGGAATGCGGACATGCACCTGAGATCTCATCGTTCCGCCATTGGAAAAGGCTAGCGTGTCTGGTGTCAACCAGAAGCATGAGCTGCGGGATTAATTACATCAGCCTGACTTTCCCATCAATGATCAGGCTTTAGAAAGAGCGGGTGGATCATGACTCGCAAGAATATCATCGACCCCATTTTCGAGTGGAAGTAATGGATACTCTTCCGAGGAAAACGCGTCTTGTTGTTAATGCCGCAGAAGAAGAGGAACGCTTGAGTTCGAAAGCATGTCGTGGGTGACACCACCAAAAATGCGTTCAGTGATCCGCATGCGGCCATAAGCGCCCAACACGATTAGCCCGCATCTTCTCGCGGCCGCGGCTTCTGTTATCGTCTGCGCCACCGGCATGCCATCGAATTGAAGTTCAACCATATCGCATTCGATACCGTGCCGAGAGAGGTACTCTGCCCCGGCGATCGGGGGAAAATCGAATTGCGCCCCTTTCTTCTTTTTCATCGCGACGGTGACCAGGAATACACTTTTCGAACGCTTTAGCAGTGGGGTGGCTGCACGCAGCGCGTGGGATGCCTCCGCCGACCCGTCCCAAGCGACAAGGGCTGGCTGGTCTAACTCAAGCCGTTCGATGTTCTCCGGCAGGACAAGCACTGGACAATCAGTTGTCAGTGCGATTTCGCCCGCCGTGTATGACGGTAGCGATCCACCAACCCTGGGCTCTCGAGCACCTAGAACTATTATATCCGCCAAAGCCGAACGGCGAAGCATGGCATGCGAAACTGGGCCGCTATCCTCTATCCAGTCCCAAGGCACATTCTCGTTTGCCAGATCGACTTCGGACTTCTTGCGAAGGTTGCGTGCTTCCTCACGCCAAATTGGCACCATAGCTGCGAACGCCGCGCCATAGGGATCGGCTGAAACAGTCGTTTCGAACGGCATCGAGTTCAGAAGGGTGAGATGGCCATCAAGATACCGGGCCAGATCGAGAACCAGATCCAAGCGCCGTGGGTAATCTTCGTCGCTATAGGCATTGAATAGGATCGTTTTCATCATTTGCCCTCCAACACAGACGGAGAGTTCCGTCCGAACTCCCTTAAGGATAGGACGAGTCGACGAAGGAGTAATTGATCCAAGACAATTTAGAACGAAGATGCACCAGCGCGATGCCAATCGGACGCACAAGTAAACCAGGGATACGAACTGATTGCCGGAGAACATCGCGTTTGTGCGGCCGAAGAAGCCGTGGTGGCCATTAATTGCATGGGGCGCCACCCGCGATGAAGGGAAGTGAATACTCGTGCTCGTATTTTTATCGTAATTTATCAGACAGATAGAGTTTAATGAGGCGATCTCGTGTTCGCTTAAGGTTCTTATCCCTATGTTTATTAGCGTCTTGCGCCGAGCCAGATTGCACAGAACTGTGCGCGAGCGACTCAATTCTCACACAAGCTTAACACGCGCACGCACGACGCGCATGACTGGACCCGGATGGGCGGTTCACTGGTCGTCCGGTGACTGCCGAAAAGCACGCGGCACGCCTAAAAGACAAAAATCATCGATCTTTAGAAGTTCTCAAACCGCAGAACTGAATTTCCGTCCGTTCGGTTGGCGATAGGTGTCGAAAGTTACTGCAATACTTCGTGCGTAGGGCAGGCCCCCAGGAAGAATTTCGAGCCATTGTCGATCGATCAACGCGAGACCACGCTCTAAAAATGGACTAAGCCTTTCGCGGGCTTCGTTCATCAGACATGCTCCGAGTTGCGCGCGCCCTTGGCAAAGCAGTTGTTCGATAACCGCCGCTCGATAGCGGTCGTCGGCTGTGCGCCTGATGCCGCGATTGGCTGCGACGTGGTGCTGCGAGGCGATCATCCGGTAACGGCCGCTGTTCTTTTCGTTCTGCGCAAGCAGGTGCGGGAAACTGCTAGTGGCCGATGTGCCGAGGCCAATAAGAATGTCGCTCGAGTCGTCGGTAAAGCCCTGAAAATTGCGGCGAAGCTTACCCCTGAATGCAGCACTCGCCAACGGATCGCTTCCTGGCCGTGCAAAATGATCGAACCCGATCGATGCATAGCCGTGGGTGACAAAATAGGCGTAGCCCATCTCGGCCATGGCGAAGCGCTGGCGCTGGTCAGGTAAGTTGTTGTCGTCGATGACCTTTTGCCGTGGGACGATATGCGGGACATGAGCGTAGCCAAACAACGCTACACGGTCGGCGCCGAGCACGCGGGTGCGTTGGAGACTGTCTTCGAGGTCGTGCATGGACTGGCCCGGAAGTCCGTACATGAGGTCGAAGTTAAGCGACGTAACGCCAGCGTCGCGCAGCCAGTCGACGGTCTGGACGATGCAGTCTTCCGATTGGACGCGGCCGATGGCCTCCTGGCAATGGGTCGCGAAAGTCTGCACGCCGAGGCTGGCACGTTCAATGCCGACACGATTGATCGCCGCAGCCCATTCGCGCGTCATCGTGCGCGGGTCGAGTTCGATGGATATGGTCGGATTGGGCGAAGCAAAGTTGAAGAACAGCGCATCGACCAAACGCTGGAAATCATCCGGGTCGAGGGCATTCGGGCTCCCGCCGCCAAATGCGATGCGCCTGACGCGGGTCGATGGTGGAAGGAGTGATGCAACGTGGACGATTTCGCGATGGAGAGCATCCAAGTAGGATTCCAACCGCTGTCGCCGCCCCGCGGCTGCCGTGTTGCAGCCGCAGTAAAAGCAAATTTTCTCGCAGAACGGGATATGGATGTAGAGCGAGACGTCGCCCTCTGCGTGCCGCAGGGCCTGCCGGTAATGGTCGGGATCGAGATCACCAAATTCCGCAGCAGTAGGGTAGCTCGTATAGCGGGGCACGGGCGTTGCGAGGAGGTCTGGGTAATAGGGCCACATAGCAGCCCTCATGGGCGCGCCATGAAGATCGGTCATTGAGCCAGATCAAATCTCTTGCGGCAAGATCCGGCATGGCACGCCTTTGCATGACAAGGCGGAGCGGGAGGCGATTTGTGCTTGATCGGGATTTCCGCAAATCCGCCGCCGCATAGCTTGACCGTGATATTTGTCTCGGCAGTAGGCAGTGGTCCCAGCGCCAGCGGCAAGAGGGCGCACAGTGCGGCGAGCGATGAGATACTCATCGCTCGTCTTCATCGTCGTCGATCAGGATGCGCCGGGCCGCGCCATCCAGATCCTCGAACTGGCCCTTGCGCATTGCCCAGAAGAACGCTGCCAGACCCAGCACCCCGAGACCGAGTGCGATCGGAATGAGGAAGGCCAGCCCACTCATGGGGCGGCCTTGGCGAGGCGGAGCGAATTGCCCACTACCACAAGCGAGCTAAATGACATCGCGACAGCGGCAATAAGCGGGGTGACCATGCCTGCCAGCGCTAGAGGTACCGCAAAGACGTTGTAGATTATCGCGAATGCGAAGTTCTGGCGCACGATGACCATGAAGCCGCTCGGCAGCGGTCTTGCTTCCCAGGGCGATGACCTTTTCGCGACTGCGACGGAGTGAAAGTATGGTGTTGTCTAGCAGATGGCGAAGGATGCCTGGTTCCGTTGTCGCCTCCGTGAGGTAATCATCCGAAGGAAAGGTCACGAGCCGGGCTTCGCGTAATGCGATGACAGAATAAACGTAATTATCGGGTGCGGGCACGGTGAAAATGTCGCCAACAAAGTGAAAAGCGAGAACTTGGTCACGAGAGTCCGACATGTGAGCGACCAGTTTGGTTACGCCACATGCGACATAGATGATTTGGTGGTCGCCCTCGCTGACCTCGAACGAAGCGTTGCGCGTAAGCGAGCTCAACTTCGCGCGGTGCTGAAGACGCCGACGAGCAGCATCGCGAGAACCTGCCGGCACTACACAGCTCAAGAATTCTTCGAAAGCGTTCGCGCAACTGGTCACTTGTGGGCAATGGGTGAAAGCCGCCGGGAGATCATTGATCTAGATCAATGCGGCGGTCTTTCCCGCGACATAATTCGCGGCCGAACGCTGGAACTTATGGAAGCATGGTGCTTCCACTGCAGCGCAGAAGGATCATCATATGAACAAGTTGCTTATGGCTGTGCTGACTAGCGCGGCGATGTTCGCCACACCGGCGCAGGCGCAGGATGATGACAGGAGCCTTCAGGTTAAACTGCTCGGCACCTACGTCGCCCCCGACGGCAAAATCACAGAGTTCAGGACAGACGTCGTTGGTCTTCCTGCCACCACTCAGACCAAAGCCAATGACAACATCGTGCCAACGCTTGCAGTCGAGTACTTCGTCAAACCGAAGTTCTCGGTCGAGACGATCTGCTGCCTGACTCAACATGATGTCGATGGCGTGACGGGTGTCCCTGGCGCCGAACTGGTTTCGAAGGCCAAGCTCATACCCGCCACGCTTACAGCGAAATATCACTTCGGTGCTGCAAATGTGAGGCCTTACCTCGGCTTAGGGATGACGTATTTCTGGTGGATCGATGTAGATCCTGGGGCAGATACTATTCCGCTCGGAGTGACGCGGACCACTCTTTCCGACGAGTTCGGCTTTGTCCTGCAGGCAGGCACCGACATCGCGATCGGAGATAGCGGTTTCGGCCTGACAATCGACGCAAAGCGCTACTTTGTCGATACCACAGCGCGATGGTATTCTGGCGATGCGTTGGCCATTGAAACCCGCCACCAACTTGACCCTTGGGTCCTTAGTGCAGGCGCGAGCTACCGCTTCTAAAAAGTCCAAGGAACCCGGAATAAATGCTCGGTACTAGACGGCGCGATTCTCGAGTGCACTTCGCTCGAGGATCGTGACCTCTCGCCGCGAAGGTAGTCCAATCAGCCCCTCGCTTTTCAACTTCGTGAATTGGCGACTGACTGTCTCGATGGTTAGACCAAGCACGTCACCGATTTGTTGACGGGACAGGGGTAAAGCGAATACCGACGCGGCATTGACCGCGTTTAGGCACCCATCTGGCGCGAGCCTCTCCGACATTTCGAGTAGAAAAGTCGCCATCTTCTGTTCCGCATTCATGCGACTAAGCAGTAGCATCCAGCGGCGCGTCCGGTCTAACTCGGACAACGTACGTTCAAGCAGCTTGTGCTCTAAGCGTGGATGATCGCGCGCGAAGCGATCGAAGTCCGCTCGGCGAAACACGCAAACATTGGCGTCAGTCAGGGCTTCAACACCATAGGGAGTGGTGTCTCCAAAAGGTCGCCCAAGGAAATCCGACGGATATACGAGACCGAGAATCTGCTCCTTGCCGTCGGCCAACTGCGTCGACAACTTAAGCACGCCGTCAATCACGTTGGCGACAAGGACAGCTTCGTCGCCTTCCCATAAGAGTTGTTCGCCTTGTTCGAGACGTCGTCGGCGCCCAATCGAATTTAGAAGGTCGAGTTCATTGCTGTCGAGATCGCCGCAGATCGCCCGGTTGCGCACTGCACAGGCTTGGCAGAAATTTGCGGGAAGATCACTCGTCGACAGTTCCATTGGAACGCTTTCTAGCGAGTTCGCGGGATCTGGTCCAATATCCGTTTAAAGAAGGCTGGAAAGGCGTTTGATTGCGTGCGCCAAAAATCAAATGTTCGCTTCATCCAATTGTTTGCTAAAAGCGGACAGTCTGGAACCGGCCCATTTGCTGTCAGTAAAGGGTACGCTTTCTGTGGCACCTGTCTTCGATTGCTCACAGTCATCCGTGAAGCCTTTAGCAGAGAAACCTTCGAGCAGTTGTTGGGCTTTCTGGACCAACGCATTTGTATTGTCCTGCTCGCTTTTGGATCAGAAAGGCATCCATCGGGTCCTGGGATGTTTGAACAAGGTGCCACGATCGCATTTGCGCCCTCATCCCATTGCTGCAAATGACTCGCCATCCACCGTGGCGAGAGATTACGCGCTCGAAAAGATCGGCGCTGCTTATGAGGAACTGCATGCATCGTGCCTGAATATGGCGCTGTACGATGCTCACTCGGGTGAAACAGCTATTGCGCCCCACCGTAATGCGCGATGATCGCATCCGGACCGACCGCCTGATCCGATTTGGTGCCCAGGAAATAAACTCCGCTGGCACCGTCGATGGCATAGTCGGCAGGGATGATCGCGTCGAAATAGACTGCCCAGAAAAAGGCCAGCTTGGCTATCTTGCCGGCGGCGCGTGAGCGAAAAACGCTGCGCACGAAATAATCGACTGCCCACATCAACTGTCTTCCCGGTCCGCCGGATGCACCTGAATCGATCAGGGCAAATCGGCGGAACAGATAGCGGTGACCGCTCTCGGTAAATCTGGTGAAATCGTAAGCCCCTTCGTGGACCTGCTGCATGAAGGGGGTCTCGGCATAAACCAGGCCTCCGGGCTTCAGCACCCGCCGGATTTCGTCAACCACTCGCTGCGGCTCCAGAACGTGTTCGAGCACAGCCTGCACTACGACCCCGTCGAAATAGCAATCGATGATCGGAATATCGTGCGCATCGGCGACGAACTGCACCTGCGGCGTCGAATAGATGTCGAAAGCAAATATTTCCACATCGGGGTCGACATAGAGCGCCTTCATTCCTTGTCCCTCGCTCCCGCCACCGATCACGAGAACCCTGGGACGATCGGACCGGCGCTTGAGTTCGGAAATCAGCCGACAGACATTTCTGCGCGTCGATTTCTTTTCCGGCGACAGCAGGGATTTGATCAGCTTCGTGGCGAAGGAATATCGTGGCCGCTCGATCGCGCTTTCTGCCCCCGTTGTTTCAAGATCTTCGCGGCGGATTACCGAATTCGCAAAATCGATTAGCACGGGTTTTCCACGGGCTACTGGAAAGTCGCAGGGCTCGCTTCCGCCGACCGAGGTCCGACGGCTCACGCGTCCGTTTTCGAATTTAAGCGCCTCTCCAGTGATGGGACTTTGGAGCGCACCGTCGAGGTCTTGGATCGAAGCAAGCATGAGAATGATCTCCTCTGAAAGGCGATCACGCCGAAGCGCGCCCGCTATTGAGACGAGAGGCTACTCCTGTCTGTTATGTTCACGGCAGGCTGCGTTTCTTTAGCCAGTTCGTGGTAGACTAGCATCATCTGCTCGCTGGGCGGCGGAAACTCAATTTCTCATAGGTATATGCTCCACCTGGTTTTCCGCGACTGGTCAATGCGGATCGCGCCGTGCGCCGAGGGCGGTTATGGCTGCCCCATTCAATCACTGACCGCGCACGCAAGTTAGATGTGGAACAGAAGCTGCGGCGTGACCATATGCTAAGCGATGTTAAAGACTTTGCGTATCGCAGGCCGGGACCGCAAGCGCCTGGAAGAAATTTTCAGCGTCACCTCCCGCTATGGCCTCGGCGTTCTGCTCGCCCGGATAGGACTGGACCGCTCGGGCAGCGATGATGCGGGCGATGGTGTGTCGCATAGCCTGCCTCGGCGCACTCGACTTGCCATGGAAGAGCTTGGGCCGACCTTCGTAAAGCTCGGCCAAATCCTGGCGACACGCGCCGATCTCCTGTCTCCGGAGTGGGTTGCAGAATTCGAGCAATTGCATAGCAAGGCACCAACGCTTCCGTTCGAGGAGTTGCGACCGATTGTCGAGGAGGCGCTTGGCGAGGCGCCCGAAAGCGCTTTTTCGGAATTCGATACAGAACCGCTGGCGGCGGCCTCCATAGCGCAGGTCCATCGCGCAACGCTGCACGATGGGCGTGCAGTAGTGATCAAAATCCGCCGGCCCGGCATTCGTTTGAGGGTCGAGGCGGATATCCGGCTCCTTGCGCATATTGCGGCCCTGGCGGAACGCGGCAGTGCCGAAGCGAGGCGCTTCGGGCCGAGCCGGATGATGCGACAGCTTGCGGACGCGATGATTGAGGAACTCGACTTCACGAACGAAGCGCGCAATGCTGATCGTCTGCGAACCGATTTTGCCGATCAGCCGAGCGTCGTCGTGCCCGAAATCCACTGGGAATGGACGTCTGAGACGCTGCTCGTCATGGAATACATTGATGGTGTGCCGCCGAGCAATGCGCAGGCTCTGGTGTCTGCGGGCCTTGATCCGGCCCGAATAGCAGCGCTGGGTGCCGACATGGTGCTGGACATGGTATTAGTGAACGGCCGGTTCCACGGTGATCCGCATCCGGGCAACCTTCTCTGCCTGCCGGGCAATCATATAGCTCTTCTGGACCTGGGCATGGTCGGCTATGTATCCCCGCGCAGGAGAGAAGAATTTGTCAGCTTCGTGCAGGCGCTTAGCACTGGCAGTCCGACGCAGCTCGCCGACGTGTTGACGCGGTGGTCGATCGGCGACGACGTTCCGGCGGACCGCGTGCTCTCTGCATCGGAACGGCTGATCGCGCGCCATGGCAGCGGTCGCCTTGTTCTGGGCGCCATGGTAACCGATTTTCTGGGGCTGATGCGCGACGAGCGCATGACGTTACCGCCCGACCTTCTCCTGATCTTCAAGGCGCTGATCACGATGGACGGGGTATTGGCGAAAATCGAACCGGACTTCGACCTGACGCAGGCCATGCGACGCTCTTCGTTTCGAATCGCGCAGGCGCGCTTGTCACCCGAGCACTGGAGTCCCATTCTGCAGGGCGTCGCTTGGGAACTGTTCAAGATCGGAGATGACGCGCCGCGCCTGATCCGGGCGGCGATCCGCCGGTTGGAACAAGATGGAATGCCGCCGTCTCCATCGCCTCCGGCTCGCGGCGGCTCGAGCGGCGATATTCACTGGCTTGCAGCTGCAATCGTGGCGGGCGCCGTGATCATAGCGATAGCGCCCTGGTTTTATTGAGGCGTGATCGGGGAGCATGGCGAATGTTTGGCTCGAGGTCATTAGCTGAACGACCGCGTTGAGCACTCACGCCGGCAACACTGGACAGTCAGGAGACGACCCAAAAGCGGTCGTCATGGCCGGACTGCTTTAGATAGCTAGAATGGGCGACGCACGAATTGCCAAAGCTTCTTGGGCAAAGACTATTGCTTGTCTGGTTTCGCGCGCGCTTCTGCCCTGAGCTTCTCTAGTCGTTCCGAACAAAGTTCGTGTACAACGCGACCAAGCTCCTCAACCTGTTCGCCAAGCCATTCAAGCTCTTCTTTACTGATGCGGTAGTGTTTCGAGTATCGCGCTTTGACGTAGGCTTCCCTGAGCTTCTCGAACCGCGCGCGATCCTTACGATTGTCGCGCGGCCAGACGAACGTCAGGCGATAATCGATCCGCTCAGCCTGCGTACGCAGGAAGCCCAGATTGTGCACGTGGGGCGTGTAGAAAGTGCAGACGAGAAGGACGCAGTGGTAGAGGGTCTCTGTCCCCTGATGCAAAAGAAAGGCAGCTTTCTTCCAGTCGCCTTCGGACATATAGAAGCGGTAGCCCTTTAGAAAGCTCGCCGCGCTCGGCATCCACTCGTCAAAATACTCCTGCGCCATGGTGAGCGCCTGCGTGGGCGTCTTGGGCTTGGGCGTATGCAGTTCGCTGTCGTCGAACTGGTAAAGCGCTACTCCGTCCTGCTTCACGTCCATGAAGAAGTAGCGACCATGGGCTAGACCGTCGTTCACTTCTTGCAATGTATGGACGATGAAGTTGACCGGCGTCTTGAGCGTACCGGTCACACCGTACTCGCGCATCAGCCGGTCATCGAGCTTGGCCCAGTATTTGACCCTGTCCGCCAACCTCTTGTCGTTGACGATGATGAGCAGATCGTAGTCTGACTGATAACCCTTGGCGGTGTGCGGCTCATCGACCCAGGTGCCGCGGGCATAGCTGCCGTAGAGGATAATCTTGAGTATCCGTCCGGCTTTCTTCCACTCGTGCTTGGCGAGCGCGAAGGCATCGTTGAACTCTTCGAAGATGAGCTGGACAACGCGTTCGATCTCGCGCTGCTTTTGAGGGGGAAGATGATCAAGGTCCGTCTTCATCGGTCAAACCCTAGCAAGCTGTTCGGCCGCTTGCACGTGCCGAGTGCAGCAGCGCGCGGCGACGGCGCCATCCATAGCGCTGAGG
>NZ_JBSXOM010000010.1:0-26947 GCF_056859455.1 Qipengyuania sp. L-5Y
ACGCGTTCGATCTCGCGCTGCTTTTGAGGGGGAAGATGATCAAGGTCCGTCTTCATCGGTCAAACCCTAGCAAGCTGTTCGGCCGCTTGCACGTGCCGAGTGCAGCAGCGCGCGGCGACGGCGCCATCCATAGCGCTGAGGAGCCGCGCGCGGAGCGCTCCACGTTAGCAACAATCCGGTAAGGATTGTCGTTAGGATAGTTAAAGGACGCTGGAGCCCAGCAATCCTGCGGGTTTGCCGCCTGTTTCGGTTCCCGATAGTCCGAACTTTCGGTTCCTGATAGTCCGAACGCTGCGGTTCCTGATAGTCCGAACAGGTGACAGGTTTATCCACAGGGACCGGCGTGGCTATGCGGTAACGGGAGAGTGGAAAAGGCGGCCTGATCGAAGGCGACCTGGATGCCTCACGGTGCATGATTTTCTGCATTGGGCTACGTTTCATCGCTTTAGCTTCCCTTGCAGCAGTGGGCAGCCCAGTCTTCCATCAACAGTTTGCGCTTCTCCAGCAGATTACCGCGCCGGTAGGCCGCCTCGGTCTTGTCCTTCACCACATGCGCCAGCGCTGCTTCTGCGACATCGCTCTGGTGACTGGTCTCCTCGCTCGCCCAGTCGCGGAACGCCGAGCGGAAGCCGTGAACCGTGCAACTCTCTTTCATCTCGCGCAGCAGCTTGGTCAGCGTCATATCGGACATCGCCTTCCTCCCTCGCATGCCGGGAAAGACGAGCTCGCAGTTTCTCACGCGCAGTTCCATGCAGCGCTCGATGATCCGTACTGCCCGATCGCACAGCGGCACGACATGCTCGCGATTGGCTTTCATCCGCTCCTTCGGGATGGTCCATAGCTTCTCATCGAGATCGAACTCATCGAAGACAGCATGGCGCACTTCGCCCGAGCGGGCCCCCGTCAGGATCGCAAACTCCAGCGCCAGCCTGCTGTAGCTTTCACGCTCGCGTAGCCGCGGAATGAAGTCCGGCACCTTGGCATAGGCCATGGCCGCGTAGTGGCCTTCCTTCTTCGGCTGGCGCGGCAGGCCCTTGGTGATCGCGCGCATGGGTGCCTCGCTGTCGCGGTATCCCGAGGCATAGGCCCAGTCGAGCACGGTCCCGATCCGCTGACGCACCCGGCGCGCCGTCTCAGGCTTTGCCAGCCAGATCTCGGCCAGCACATTGCGGATCATCGGCCCCGTGATGTCGTTGACCTGCACGTTGCCAAGATGGGGGAAGGCATAGGCCTCCAGCGTCCTGATCCATTGCTTCTCGTGTTTCTCGTTGCGCCATGTCGCGCGATGCTGGGCGAGTACCTTGGCGGCAGCTTCCCGGAATGTGGGAATGCCTTCCGCTTTCCGGCGCTCGAACAGCGGGTCCAGTCCCAGTTCGACCCAGGTTCGAACCTCGCGGGCCCGCTCACGTGCGACCGCCAGCGATATCTTCGATGCGCCTCCGAGACCGAAATCGCGGCGATTGCCGTTTTTCTGCACCCGGACCATCCAGCTCTTCGTGCCCGACGACTTCACCACGAGGTAAAGCCCATCGCCATCGCCTAATTTGCCGGGTCTCGAGGCGGCCTTTACCGCTGTTGCTGAAAGCTTACCCATGGCTGCAAATTCTCCCACATTTATTCCCACAAATCCAATCGGACACCGATGGATGAGCAAGGACAGTGTGGGACCCGAATCACCTGATAAGCCGCGCAAATGCTTGGCTTTTTCAGGTCATCGGTGGAAAATGGGGGAAAGGGTGGTGGCGGAGACGGAGGGATTCGAACCCTCGATACCCGTTACCAGGTATGGCTCCTTAGCAGGGAGCTGGTTTCAGCCACTCACCCACGTCTCCGCATGTCGCAGTAGTGAAGCGTTCACTGCGAGGGGCGCCCTATAGCCATGGCCCTGCATGCCATCAAGGGGAGTTTTACGCTCGATTGCGAAAGGTGGTTCACTGCACTGAGCGACTCGCCTCGCCGCATTTTCGATTCGGTTCATCGCCGTTTCATTGCCCCTCTGCTCAAAGAGGATTCTTCTCGTGGCGCAGCTGTCTGCGCTCGGATCGCCGACACGGAGGGATCGATGACGATATTCAACAAGAAACTACCGCGCTTCGGCTTGGTAATCGCCGCTTTCGGCATGGCAACCAGCCCGCTGGCCGCGCAGGTCGAAACAATCGATCCCAATTCGGCGATCGATGGCGACTTGATGGAGCAGCCCGGCGACCAGCCGGTATACGCCGAGCCTGATGCCGGTAATTCCTACTCTGAGCAAACTGAAGCTGGCACGACTTATACGCCAGAACCCGATGCTGCCGCTCCGGTCGATGCCTATCCGGATCAGCCTCAGTGGTCGGAAAAGGCCGCCGAAGAAGCCGCTGGCGAGGCCGTTAGAACGGCGGGTACCGATGATCCTGCCACGACCTATCGCGAAGACGATCTTATCGGTGCCGCCGAAGGGGTCTTCGGTAAAGGCGCCAAGGGCGTCGCGGACATGATAAAGAATCTGCTGTCGAAGCAGGGCGAACCCAACGCCTATATCGTCGGGCGCGAAGCGGGCGGCGCATTCATCGTCGGCGCGCGCTACGGATCGGGCACACTGTTTCACAAGGTCGAAGGCGAACGGCCGGTTTACTGGACCGGACCGTCAATCGGATTTGACGCGGGGGCCAACGCGGGCAGCACGTTCGTCCTGGTTTACAACCTCTACGATAGCGAGGAGCTTTACGAGCGGTATCCTGCGGGTGAAGGTCAGGCTTATGTGATCGGCGGTCTTACGGCGAGTTATATGCGCAAGGGCGACGTAGTGCTCATACCTATAAGGATGGGTGCAGGGTTGCGGTTGGGCATCAATGCGGGTTACATGAAGTTTTCCAAGAAGCAGCGCTGGCTGCCTTTTTGAGAGTTTGGCGAAAGGAGCCCTTCGGGTCGCCCAACGATAATTCCTGAAGAGCTCCGGGGCCGCAGCAGGATTTCCTGTTGCGGCCCTTTCCATATCCGGCAATTAGGCGGGCATGCTTGACCAACTCGAAGCCCAGGCCCCCGACGCGCTGCTCGCGCTCATCAAAATGTACGCGCAGGATCCGCGCGACGACAAAATTGATCTCGGGGTGGGCGTCTACCGCACGAATGACGGGGCAACACCCGTCTTCCGCTCGATCAAGGCTGCCGAACAGCGGTTGGTCGATACGCAGGATTCCAAGAGCTATCTTGGCCCCGAAGGCGATCTGGGCTTTGTCGATGCTTTGAAACCATATGTGTTCGGTGCCGATCCGACGATGGGGGGAAGAGTCGAAGGGATGCAGACGCCCGGAGGCACGGGCGCGGTGCGCCTTGCGGCCGCGCTTGCAAAAGCAGCAGGTGTCACACGCATTCATCTCGGTGTGCCGAGCTGGCCTAACCATGCGCAAATCCTGCAGGATGTTGGTCTCGAAGCTGTCACCTTTCAACACGCGAAAGCAGATGGGGCCGCCGATATCGATGCCTTGCTGCAAACAATTGCCGATGCGCGCGATACGGATGCGGTTCTGCTGCATGGATGTTGCCACAACCCCAGCGGTGTCGATTATACCGAGGCACAGTGGGCTCGGATTGCAGATGCATTTGCCGACAAGGGAATCCTGCCGATCCTCGATGTCGCCTATCATGGTCTGGGGCAGGGCCTGGACGAAGACGTTGCGGGTGTACGCAAGGTCCTGGCCAAGGTCTCAGAGGCGCTTGTCGCATATAGTTGCGACAAGAATTTCGGCCTCTACCGCGATCGCGTCGGCGCGTTCTATATGATTGCGAAGCAGGCTGCTGACTTGCCCGCAATTGTTTCCAACGCCAATGCGCTGGCGCGGGCCAACTGGTCGATGCCGCCGGATCATGGCGGTGCTGCGGTGCGCACGGTTTTGACCGACGAAGAGCTGACCCAGCAATGGCTGGATGAACTTGACGAAATGCGGGCGCGAATGCGCCGCGTACGCGAGCGGTTGGCCGCAGCGGACAATGAGGTGCCAGGTCTCAACCTTGCCGCGTTGGGTGAACAGAATGGTCTATTCGCGATGCTGCCGCTCACCAAAGAGCAGATCGTGCGCATGCGCGAAGACCACGGCGTATACATGGCCGGCTCAGGCCGAATTAATGTGGCCGGTCTCCACGCTGGCAACACGGACAAATTCATCGCCGCGTTGGCGGACGTGACCGCCGGATAAGCCACCATGAACCGCCAGCCGATTTTACAGACCGATCGGCTGATCATTCGTCCATTGGCGCAGGCCGATTACGAACCACTCTATCAGATCGCTTCAGATCCGGCAGTGTGGGAGCAGCATCCCATTCATGACCGCTGGCGGCGCGAGATGTTCGATGCTTTCTTCGCTGACGGGATGGCGAGCGGTGGCGCCTTGGCCGTATCAGACAGAACGACCGGCTCGCTTCTGGGCTCGACCCGTTTCGGCCCATTTGACCCTGAAGAGGGCGGTGTGGTCGAAATTGGCTGGACCTTTCTCTCAACGCGCCACTGGGGCAAGGGCATCAATCCCGAGATGAAACGTGCCATGCTCGCCCATGCTTTCGCCAGCGTAGAACTTGTGGAATTTCGTGTCGGCGACACCAACTATCGCTCGCGCAACGCTCTGGAAGCAATCGGGGCCATGCGCAGCGACCGTTACGAACTTCAGAAGTATCAAGGGAAACGCGTGGTGCACCTCGTTTACGAAATCACCCGCGACCGTTTTGAACGCCACATGCTGGAGAAAAGGTGATGAGCAAACGCCTGCTGAAGCGCTTCCTGGGGCGGGTCATCGAACGTGGAACCTTGAGCATGACCTTTGCCGACGGCGAGGTCGTGACGATGGGCCAGGCTAAAAGCGGCTTTCCCGACGTTGCCGTGCGGCTGACAGATCGCAAGGTTCCGCGCGATATTCTGCTCGACCCACGTCTCGGGGCAGCCGAAGCGTATATGGATGGCCGACTGCAATTGACCCGGGGCGGCATCATGGAGCTGGTTCAGCTCCTGCGGTCCAATGCTCCGTTCGAAAGGGGCGGCCAGTTACGCGCGCCAAGTTTGGTCAAGCGACTGCGCAATCGGGCGGCCTTTGCAATGGAATCGGTCAACAACAGCGTTGGATCGAAACGCAATGTCGCGCACCATTACGATATCGGCAACGATCTCTATCGACTGATGCTCGATCCCGAACACATGCAGTACAGCTGCGCCTACTGGGATGACGGCACCGAAACGCTCGGCGCCGCACAGGAAGCCAAGCTTGCCCATATCGCTGCCAAACTGGCGCTATCCGGTGGGCAAAACGTGTTGGACATCGGCTGCGGATGGGGCGGCATGGCCATTTACCTCGCGCGGCACTTCGACGTGCGCGTTCTCGGCATCACTCTTTCAGAAGAGCAACTGGCTCTTGCGCGGGATCGGGCGCAGGCCGCCGGTGTCGCGGATCGTGTCACTTTCGAACTCATCGACTATCGCGACTTGCCACTGCGGGGGGACAGGTTCGACCGGATCGTTTCGGTCGGGATGTTCGAACATGTCGGACGTCCGCAGTTTGACACCTTTTTCCGGGCTACCGCGAATTTGCTCGAAGATGATGGCGTCATGCTGGTCCACACGATCGGTCGCATCGGCGGGCCGGGCACGACTGACGCCTTCACTCGCAAATACATCTTTCCAGGCGGCTATATTCCTGCGCTTTCGGAAACGCTCCGGGCAAGCGAGAAATCTCGCCTGATCCATACCGATATCGAAACGCTGCGCCTTCATTACGCAAAGACCTTGCGGGCGTGGTATGCCAACTGCGAAGCCAATCGCGAGGCGATCGTCGCCATGCACGACGAACGTTTCTACCGCATGTGGACGTTCTATCTGGCTGGCGCGACAGCGGCGTTTGAGTGGGGCGGAATGGTAAATTACCAGATCCAGTTCGCGCGGGATCGCCGGGCGCTTCCTGTAACGCGCTATTATATCGCGGATGCTGAACGCGAGCTACTGGGGGACAGATAACGCTCCGGCGACCAAAGAGAGCTCTTCAAATCAAGACTATTTACCGAACCCCTTTCTATCGAGCCTCAACCTGTTAGTGCGAGTCCTTCTCAAAAGGAGGACCTGATTTATGCGTAAACTCATCCTTGCCGCTGCCCTTTGTGGCAGCCTTGCTACCGTGGCCGCCTGTTCCGGCAGCGCGGATAACGCGAACGAACCAAGCGACACCGTGGCGACCGGCGAAGCGGCTGCCGGCGACATGGCGAGCGAGGCCACGACTGTTGTGGATGCGAATACCGCGACCGCTGAACAACTCGCCGGCACGGAAGGTGTCACTCCCGAACTCGCCGAAGCGATCGTAGCCGGACAGCCTTATGCCAGCGTGACCGATCTCAATGCAAAACTGCTTGAAACCCTAAGCCAGGACGAGGCCGCAAATGTTCTGGTCAGCGTCTTCGTACCGGTAAATCTCAACACCGGTACGGAAGAGGAAATTCGCCTGATCCCCGGCATGACCGACAAGATGGTACACGAATTCGAAGAGTATCGTCCCTATGCCGACATGGGTGTGTTCGATCGCGAAATCGGCAAATATGTCGACGAAGCGGAAGTCGCACGCTTCCGGAACTACGTCACTCTCTGACGCTGCTGCAAGGCAACTCTGACGATCTCGATCGCGGCCAGGACGCCTACGTGGATCCAGGCCGTGGTCGGATCGAATGCCGACCAGACCCAGTGAAGGAAGGCCAGTATCGCCGCTGGATAGACCAGTCGGTGCAGCCGCTTCCATGATCGCTTCAGGCGCCGAACCGAGAAATCGTTTGAGGTAATGGCAAGCGGCAGGAAGAGGGCGAGCGCTATCCAGCCGGCAAGGATATAAGGTGTGGAGAGTTCGGCGAATACGAATTCGGGCGACCCCTTCCTGATGAGATACATGACTGTGTGGGTCAGCGCGTAAGCAAAGCTTGCAACGCCCAAATCGCGGCGGCGGCGCATGAGCCAGATCGTCCAGGCCTGCTTGCGGAACATGAGGCGCAGCGGAGTGACCGCAAGCGTCGCCATCAGTAACCAGGCAGCCCAATCGCCACTGTCGCCGATCGCATGGCCATAGCCGTAGAGCTCGGGTGTTGCGATCCAGCGCCAGGCAATCCACAATCCCGGCAGCGCCAGGACGAGCCACAAAGTAGGGCGGGAATTTGCGGCAGCTTTCAGCACATGTGTGCCCGCATTGTCAGACCGCGAGGCTCTGCATGCGCTTCAGGTACCGCGCCAGTACATCGATCTCCAGATTGACGGCGTCGCCTTCGGAAAGGTCGCCCAACGTCGTCACTTCACCCGTATGTGGGATGATATTGAGCGCGAAGCGCACATCGCCGTTGGGTTCGTCCTCGACATCGTTGACTGTCAACGACACGCCATCGACGGTGATCGAACCCTTCTCTGCAATGAAAGGCGCGATCTCTTCGCTGGCGAGGATTTCAAGACGGGTGGAACCACCGATATCCTCGGCGAGGGCAATTCGGCCCACGGCGTCCACATGACCGGTAACGAGATGCCCGCCCAGTTCATCGCCCAGCCGCAGAGCCGGCTCGAGATTCAGGCGCCGGTCGGCGCGCCACTGGTCTTGAGGTGTCCGGCTGATCGTTTCGCCAGACACGTCCACCGCGAACCAGGCATCGCCCGGCTCGCCACCTTTTTCAACGACAGTCAGGCAGACACCCGAACAGGCAATGGAGGCGCCGATGTCCATACCTGCCGGGTCCCAGGGGCACGAAACTACGACGCGCAAGTCGCCCTTGTTCTCGACCTTCGTGATAGTGCCAATGGCGGTTACGATCCCGGTAAACATGCGTGCTCCTGGTTAACGCGTGCGGCTGTAGGCTGCGAAGGTGTCGCTGCCAAGCTGACGCCGCTCGACCTGACACCAGCGATCATGCGCATCTTCAAGTTTTGTCAGCCCGACATCGGCCACTGCGCCACGGCCGCCACCGATCACAATAGGGGCGCGGTAGATTTCCAGGCGGTCGACGAGATCGGCCTTCAGAAAGCTCGCCGCGATATTCGCACCTGCCTCGATGTAGAGGTAGAGTGCATCGAGTTGCGCAATCTGATCGGGGGTGTTGATGACTTTGACCCCGTCCGGCGCTATTCCGCGGGTGAGGACCACTCGCTGTGGGCCACGATCTTTCAGCCCAGGCAGCCGCACGTCGAGCCGCGGTCTGTCCGCCCGCCACGTGCCGCCGCCAACCAGTATTGCATCGGCAATCGCGCGGCGCGAATGCACATGTGCACGCGCCACTTCGCCCGATATCCACTGGCTCTCGCCACCCGCCGTCGCGATACAGCCATCAAGCGTCATGGCCAGCTTCATCGTGACATGCGGGCGACCGGTATGCGCGCGCATGAGATAACCCGCGAGGCTGGCCTCGGTTGCGGGATGATGGACCAGTTCGGCGCAAATGCCGGCGTCGCGAAGCCGAGCGAACCCGGCCCCTGCGGTTCGCGGGTCAGGATCTTCTACTCCTGCGACAACGCGGGCCACACCGGCGTCGACCAACCGTTCGCTGCAGGCCGGACCCCGCTCTGAGCGATGTGCGCAAGGCTCCAGTGTTACATAGGCGGTTGCCCCATGAGCGCGCTTCCCAGCTTGGTCCAGGGCAGCCGCTTCGGCGTGAGGGCGCCCACCCACGGCTGTCCATCCGCGGCCCACGACCATGCCATCTTTTACAAGGATGCACCCAACACCGGGGTTGGGATAGCTTGCGGGGCGCGCGCGACAGGCAAGCCGCGCGGCCGCATCCAGCCAGCGCCAATCACTCGCCGCTGTCGTCAACCGTCGAACCCGCCCGATATAGCTCGCGGCGGCGAGCCTCGGCTTCCGCCGCTTCGCGAGCGTTTTCTATGGCCGCCTGACGTGCCATCTCATCCACGTCGAGCCCGGTTGCGCGTCCGAGGGTCTTGTAGGCGTCGACCTTCTGCTGGCGTAGTTCGGCCAACTCCGCCTCGCGAGCGTCCTTGCGTTTCTGGTTCTCAAGGTTGCTTTGGCGAATTTCCTCGTCGCTTCGGCCTTCGGCGAAGGTGGAAATAAAGCTGACCTTGGGGGCGTCCGGCGGGCGGAAATGCGATTCCTGAGCCAGCATTGCGATCCCGGCAAGCGGGATCAAAATGGAAATCGTCAGGAAGGTCCAGCGATACGGCCGCGGTTCGCGAATATAGTCCCACAGGTCGGCGGCCCCGGCCTTGGCATCGAAACGTGTCTTGAGGCGCATGATGTTCAAGATAGAGGTTTTCGATGAACCGCGCCAGTATAGGCTATCCGAATGTCGCATAAAGCGTCCGGCCGTGTACGCTCAGCCAACGGTTCGCTCGTTCGATGTCGTCCTCGTACAGCCGGTCTAGCAGCGCGTGAAACGCGGGCGAATGATCGAAATGGACCAGATGTGCGACTTCGTGAGCAACGACCGAACGCCTGACAAAATCCGGGGCCTGGACGAGCCGCCAGTTGAGCCGCAGCACGCCTTCGGAAGAGCAACTGCCCCATCGGCGCTTGGCCCGGGTCAGTTTCACATCGGCGCGATCAAGGTCGCCGCGTGTGCAATATTGCGCCGCATCCTCGCCGAATAAATCCAGTGCCTCACGTTCGAGCCAGCGCTGCAGGCGTGCGCCGAGTGTTTCCCTCGGGCCTCCAACCCTGAACGCGCCATCTTTGAAATCCGGTTTGCGGGGCAGATCCTCACGCCATTCGACCGCGATGTCTTCGCCGCGAAAGAGCATCGTGCCATCGCGGGCGGGATCGCGCCGTTCGGGCACCTTGGCGAGCTGCGCGCTCAACCATTCTTGCCGGGCATGGGCAAAGGCGATCGCATCGGCACTGCGGCACCATTGGGGAAGGGTTATGCGCACGGCGCTGCCATCGTGCGCCAGTCGAAGGGTCAGCCGCTTTGCGCGGCGGTTGCGGACCAGATCGATCGGTACGTCGCGCCCGATAAGCTTGATCGTAGGCTCCAGTGCTTCACGGCGGAGCCAGTCGATCATGCTGCCTCCTCATCATCGTCGCCCCAGTCGACGACATGATGCTCCAAAGGGCCGGCCACATCCTCGCTGATCACGCGCCCGGCTACCGACACGCCCGCGCTTATCACATCCTCGCGACTGCCCGAGATAAGGTAGTGCCAGCGCGGGAGCGGCATCCCGTCCGCGCGCAGGCGATAGGCGCAAGTCGGCGGTAGCCAGCTTACCTTGTCAACGATTTTCAGGGTGAGCCGCAGACACTCCGGCACGAAAGTCTTGCGCCGGCGATAGTCCGTGCAGGCTGCCGTCTTGGTATCCAGCAGCTTGCACGCCACATTCGTGTGCTCGATCTCTCCGGTGTCTTCATATTCTACCTTGTGCAGACAGCAGCGCCCGCAGCCATCGCACAGGGCTTCCCATTCTTCCGTATTGAGATCGGCTAGCGGTCGCTCCCAGAAGCGGTCCCTCAATGCACCCATTTTTCCAGTTCCGCTGTGACCGCCTCTGCGCCTTCATCGGTCGGAAGCATGGCTAAGGGTTCGCCGTCGGGGCCGAACAGATAGGTGATGTTGGTATGGCCGACCAGATAGCCGCCGCCTTCCTGCTTTTCGCCTATCGAATAGGTGGCAGCGAATTGGTCCGTTACCTTATCGAGCTGTTCCTTGGTCCCAGTCATGCCGATCAGGCGTGGGTGAAAATTGTCGGTGAATTCCGTGAGCGCCTGCGGCGTATCCCGTTCGGGATCGATGCTGATGAAAAGCGGCTGGATCTTCGCACCCAGTGCAGGATTTTCTTTTTCGAACGCTTTCAGCCCCGCCATCGCGCGTTGTGTGTCGACGGGGCAGACGTCGGGGCAATAGGTGTAGCCGAAATAGACGGTGCGATACTTGCCGTCGAAATCTTCCCAGCTGACCTGTTTGCCGTCTTCGCCCGTAAGTGTGAAATCTCCGCCTATGGCAGCGCCTGCCAGGGGCGGTTCGGCGGGCGGGGTCTGGTTGCAGGCAGTCAGGGCAAGGAGGCCCGCTATAACAAGGGTTCGGTTGTGTAGCATGGTCTGACGGTTCATGGTCTGCTAACCGTCCTTCGGCAAGGGCGAGTCATCGATCCAATTGCGAATAATAGGGGTTTTCGCACTGTGAAGCGTTTCGCGACAAACATACTTCTGGCTGGGCTTGCGGGGATGATGGCAACTTCGCCTCTCCATGCGCAATCCCAGAGCGACGGTTACAAATTCCTCGAGGCGGTCAAAAAGCGCAATGGTGACGAGGTTACTCGTTTTCTCGAAGAACCTGGCAGTATCCTCGTCAATTCCCGCGATATTTCCAGCGGCGACACCGCGCTTCACATCGTGACGCAACGGCGCGATCCGGTCTGGCTGCGGTTCCTGCTGGCGAAAGGTGCTAACCCCAACATCGCCAACAGGAGTGGTGGCACGCCGCTGCAGCTCGCAGTCCAACTCGGCTTTGCCGAGGGGGTGGAAATCCTGGCTGATCGCGGGGCAGCACTCGATGTTCCGAACAGCACCGGGGAAACCCCGCTGATTACAGCGGTGCATCGCCGCGACACTGGCCTTGTTCGCCTGCTGGTGGAAAAGGGCGCCAGCCCCGACCGGGCTGATAATTCAGGCCGCACGGCGCGCGATTATGCCGAACTCATGGGCGCGCGCTCGGCCATGCTGGACGAAATCGAACGCGCCGAATCCTCCCGCGGCGAACAGACAAAATCGTACGGACCGAGCTGATTCATGGATGTTGCCGATCTCACGCTCGACGAATTGCGCCTGGCACTTGCCCCTGGCATCGCGCAAGCAGCCGTGTTCGATGGCTGGAGTGCCGATGCGCTCGACATGGCGGCTGATCAGCTTGGCGCGGATCGCGACTTAGCGCGACTGGCGTTCAAGGACGATGGCGCAATGGGCATGATCTGCGCCTGGATCGAAACTATCGATCGGCAAATGATCCTCGACCTTCCGCCGGAAAAACTGGCTGCGATGAAGATACGCGAGCGTATCCGCAGCCTTCTGCAATTCCGTCTCGAAGCGGTGAAGGGACAGGAGGAATCCCTCCGCCGCGCCCTCTCCATCATGGCTATGCCGCAGAATGCGCGTCGCGCTTTGAAGGCCGGCTGGCACAGCGCCGATGTGATGTGGCGGCTCGCCGGGGATACCGCCACCGACTACAATTACTACACCAAGCGCGCGATCCTCGCCTCTATCTACGCGGCCACGCTGGCCGTGTTCGTCGAGGACGAGAGCGAGGGAAAGGCCGACACCAAAGCCTTTCTCGATCGGCGCATAGAAGGGGTCATGAAGTTCGAGCGGACGAAGGCGAAGTGGCTGAGCCCCGATCGCGAGCATTTCAGTGTTTCGCGTTTTCTTGGACGCTTGCGTTATCCGGCCCGTTAGCGCGCTATTGATAATCGGTTGCAATAAAGCTGCGCATCTGGCAGCGGCTCCAGCATGACGCTCGACGGATTTGATCACGAAAAGACCGCCCGTATCGTCGCGGTTAACTGGACTGCGCTGGCCGAGGATGAAGGCAAGCGCCTTAAAGCGCTCGGCGTGGACGAAGGCGCGGAGGTCGCCGTCATCCACCGTGGTATTTTCGGCACGCGCGATCCGATCGCCATTCGAATCGGGCGGATGACCATTGCCCTCCGCCGCTCGCACGCCCTCGCGATCGAGGTGGAACCCGCATGAGCCGCAAGCGTACCGCAGCACTCGTCGGCAATCCCAACGCGGGCAAATCGGCTCTGTTCAACGCGCTTACGGGCGCGCGCCAGAAGATCGCCAACTATCCGGGCGTCACGGTCGAGCGAAAGGCTGGGCGGCTGACCCTGCCCAGCGGCGAGCCGGTAGAACTGATCGACCTACCCGGTTCGTACAGTTTCGATGCTGCCAGCCCGGATGAGGAGGTAACCCGCAAGGTTATCCATGGTGAATTCGATGGCGAAGCGCTTCCCGACGTCATCGTCCTCGTCATCGATGCGGCCAATCTCGAACAGCACCTTGTCTTCGCGCAGGAAGTCCTTGAACTCGGGCGCCCGACAGTCGTGGCGCTTAACATGGTCGATCTGGCGGAGCGTGACGGGTTGGTGCTCGATCCTGCCGCACTTTCCGAAGCTCTGGGCGTGCCCGTCGTGCCCACGGTAGCCGTCAGGCGCAGGGGTCTGACCGATCTCGCCGCCGCCATTGCCGAGGCAGAAACCCATGCGGACGAGGAAGCGCACACGCGCTGGCACATCACGCTGCCGGAACGTCGCCTCGCTGCCAAGCATATCGCGCGCGGTGCGATCCTGTCGAAATCGGCGCGTCACACGGTTGAAAATGGCGCTGATCGCATCCTGCTCAATCCTTGGATCGGTCCGGTCATCCTGTTCGGTCTACTGTTCATCATATTCCAGGCGGTCTTTGCCTGGGCGACGCCTTTCGCCGATGCGTTGGAAGGCGGAGTCGAGGTAATTTCGAGCGCCGTTATCGACACTATGCCATCCAGCTTCGTTCGGGACTTCCTGACCGAAGGCGTGCTGGCCGGCGTCGGTTCCGTCGTCGTCTTCCTGCCGCAGATCGTGATCCTTTTCTTCTTCATCCTGATCATGGAAGCGACAGGCTACATGGCCCGCGCGGCCTTTCTGATGGACCGCTTGATGGCGGGCGTGGGCCTGTCGGGCAAAAGCTTCATTCCGCTGCTCTCCAGCTTCGCCTGCGCCATCCCCGGCATCATGGCGACGCGCAGTATCCCCGATGCGAAAGACCGGCTGACGACCATTCTCGTAGCGCCGCTCATGACATGCTCGGCCCGTCTGCCGGTTTACGCCGTGATCATCGCCGCGGTCATTCCGTCTACCACGATTGGCCCCGGCATTGGCCTTCAGGGGCTGGTGCTCTTTGCGCTCTACCTTGCCGGGATCGTCGGTGCGATGGTGGTCGCTCTGGTATTGCGTCACTCGGTCGCCAAGGGCGCGGCTAGCGGCTTCATCATGGAGATGCCGCGCTATCAGCTCCCCCGCCTGAAGGACCTGGCGATCGGTCTGTGGCAGCGCGCATGGGTTTTCCTGCGCCGTGCCGGGACGATCATCTTTATGGTCACAATCGCCCTTTGGCTGATGCTCAGCTTTCCCAAGGCAGAGCCGGGCGAAAGTCAGATGGACGCCAGCGTCGCCGGCATGATCGCGAGCGGGCTTCATCCCGTGCTGGAGCCGATCGGCTTCAACCGCGAGATGAGCCTTGCCCTTGTGCCGGCAATGGCCGCGCGCGAAGTTGCGGTGTCCGCGCTCGCCACGACTTACGCGGTCGATGCCTCCGATGAAGATGTTGCTGCAGAAGGCGTTACCGACCGGATCGCTGCATCGTGGAGCTTGCCCACGGCGCTGGCCTTCCTCGCGTGGTTCGTCTTTGCGCCGCAATGCATATCCACCATCGCGGTCGCCCGGCGGGAAACCAACGGATGGAAATGGCCTGCCTTCATGGTCGGCTATCTGTTCGTCCTGGCCTATGTGTTCGCCGGGCTGACCTTCTGGATTGCTACCGCGCTGGGGTTATAGCGAACCACATCTACTCCCGTGGAAATTCGGTGGCGGGCCTAGAAGCGATGCGAAGGCTCGGTTAGGCCCTTCGCCAACAGATTACGAAGGGACGATTCGATGGCCGGAAGCCTCAATAAAGTCATGCTGATCGGAAACCTGGGCGCAGACCCGGAAATCCGCAGCTTCCAGAACGGTGGCAAGGTCGCGAACCTGCGCATCGCTACCAGCGAAACGTGGAAGGATCGTAACACCGGCGAACGCCAGGAACGGACCGAATGGCACACTGTCGCGATCTTCTCCGAAGGTCTCGTCGGCGTGGTGGAGCGCTTTCTGCGCAAGGGCAGCAAGGTCTACATCGAAGGCCAGCTACAGACGCGCAAGTGGCAGGACCAATCCGGCAACGATCGTTACAGCACCGAAGTGGTCATCCGCGGCATGAACGGCTCGCTGACCATGCTCGATGGCGCACAGGGCGGCAGCGGTGGCGGTGGCGGCGGTGGCCAGCGTGGTGGTGGCAGTTCGTGGGATCAGGGCGGGGGCGGAAGCTCAAGCAGCTGGAACCAGGGCGGCGAATCGTCGGGTGGCGGCGCGCGCAGTTCCGGCGGTGGTTCAAATTACGACGATCTGGATGACGATATTCCGTTTTAGGCTGCAGTCTCCCGTTTCAGCTCTGCGGCGCGGGGCTGAAACGTAAAGCGTGCCATTCAGTCATCCGGTTGGATAATATTCGCTGTCCTGATCGGCCCCATGGTCTTCTTGTCACTATCGGGCGGATCAGGCGCGGTTTCGCTCACCCTCTCGCAACGTCAGAACCTCGACGCCGCTTGCCGTGACGGCGACCGTATGTTCGAACTGCGCCGACAACTTTCCGTCTCGGGTCGCCACGGTCCAGCCGTCGTCCCGAGTAACGGTTTGGCGACTACCCAGATTGACCATCGGTTCGACTGTGAAGGTCATGCCTTCACGCAGCCGTAATCCCCTTCCGGGGCGCCCGAAATTCAGCACCTGGGGTTCTTCGTGCATCTCCCGGCCAATGCCATGGCCGCAATATTCGCGTACGACCGTAGAGCCGTATTTTCTGGCGTGTTTCTCGATTGCGTAACCGACGTCGCCCAGATGCGCCCCGGGCCGCACTTTCCGGATGCCGGCCCACATCGTGCCTTCCGCGATCTGCACCAGCCGCTTGGCAGGCGCAGGGGCGTTGCCGACGACATAGGTCTTGCTCGAATCCGCAATAAAGCCGTTCTTCTCCAGCGTGATATCGAGATTGATGATGTCGCCGTCTCTTACGATCTCATCCTCCGACGGCACACCATGACAGACGACATCGTTGATCGAGCAGTTAAGGACGTAAGCAAAGCCGTATTGCCCCTTGCTGGCCGGGCGGGCCGCCAGATCTTCGGTAATGAAGCGTTCGACGAGGTCGTTGATCTGCATCGTGGACATGCCGCAAAGGTTGATCGTGTCCAGCATCTCGAACACCGAACCGAGCAATCGGCCCGATATGCGCATCAGGGTGATTTCGTCTGCGGTTTTGACCATGTCAGGCGGCTTCGGCCACACCTTCTGCGTCGTCGTGGACGTGCGCCATTTCGCGCTTCACGATCTCGCTGAAAGTCAGGGTCGGATTGGCTTCGGCCAGGCGGCCTATCTTCATCCAGAACTCGGCCTGCGCATTGATCGATCGGCACATGACCGCACTCGCCCGGCGCACGCTCTCGTGTAGTTCATCGTCGATTTTTACCAAGCCCACGCCATCGTCCTTATACAAACCATATATGATTCGTATATTTGCGGTCTGCGGAAATTGTCAATCTGCTTCGAAGCGACGTCTCAGTCGTTTTTCGTGGTCAGCGATGCCAGTGCTTCGGCCAACGGTCCGCTTGCGACCCGATCCTCATCGCTTTTGATCCCCACCTTTCGGCGTGCCTCATCGGCCCCGGGACCTTCGCGATATGGATCGATGGCCAGCGCCAGCGTCTGGGCAATTGCTTCGCCCAGATCGAAGGTTTCGCCCTCGTATTCGATCTCGTCGAGGTCCTCGCTTTCCAGCTCGATTTCCTCGTCCGGTGAGAAATCGGGCGTCGATCCCGCCGCAACGAAGCGCAGCGTCAGCGGCTCCGCAACCTCGTAGGTCAGTTCCTCCCGCGTAACGGCGCAAGGCTGTTCGATCGTCGCGGTCAGGGTGCCATTCGCCAGGACGGCCTCGTCCTTCATGCCGAACTCGATGGCGGCGTGAAGTGCGGGAATAGACGTCACGCCGAACCTTTCGGCCAGCGCGGCGCGTTCGGCTTCGCTGGCGTCCACTTGCATCGGTTCACTTGGCAGGGCGCGTGGCTTTACCAATCGGCTCAGTTCGGGTGTGCTCATGCCGCGATCTCCCCGGCCTTCAACTGATCGAGGTTCGTTCGGGCCAGCCGCGCGTGGAGCGCGGCCATGCGTTGCACCAGCGCCTCGGCCTCGTCGGGCTGGGCCATCGTAACATTGCGGCGGACGGCATCGATCAGCACTTTGGGATCGCTGCGCAGTCCTTCGCGATAGGCGCCGATGCGGCCGTTCATACTCTCCATCAGAGCATTGATTTTCTTGCCCACGGTCGGATCGCCGATCCCCGCCTCACGCATCTGTCCTTCCATATCGTCCACGAACAATTCGGTCAGCCGTGCGGTCGCCGGCCCTTGGCCGCCTTCGTCTTCCAGCCGCAGCATGACCAGGGTCAACACCAGTGTGATCATGTCGTATCGACCCTCGATGGAATCGGCGACGCCGCACATGCGATACCAGTCGGGGTCGCGGGCCTCGGCAACGGTGCGATGCCACAGAACGCGCCACTCTTCGCGCGGGTCGGGTTTGGTGCCGAAAAGGCGGGCGAGGAAAGACAAGAGACTACTCCGTTCAGCGGCAATACAGGCCGCGATCCCCAAGCGCCCCGCATTGCCGAGTTGCATGGGGTGACGCTTTGGGATTAAGGCGTTGCCCGAGCATATAGGCAGGTGGCCGCCCGCGGCCAAGCACCTGCCGGAATACGGAGATTTGCTGTTCCCATGAACAGGTCGAAAATTCTGGGTCTCGCCGCCATTGGCGTGGCTGCCGTGGCCGCAAGCGGTTGTACCTCCATTCGCGAACCGCGCGGATACATCGTCGATGCGGCGCTGGTGCAGTCGGTCCAGCCGGGCATCGATAACGAACAGAGCGTGGCCGGCACATTGGGCCGCCCAACATTCGAAAGCCAGTATGGTGAAAAAACCTGGTACTACGTGTCCAGCACCACCGGGCGTAAGCCGTTCGTGCGTCCGCGCATCGAAGAACATTCGGTACTGGCGGTGAAGTTCGACCAGAAAGGCAACGTCGTGTCCGCCGAACGCACAGGTATGGACAAGGTCGTCAATCTCAGCCCCGACGGTGCGACCACGCCGACCCTGGGCCGGGAGCGCACGTTCCTGGAAGACCTGTTCGGCAATATCGGTGCGGTCGGCGCGCCTGGCATGGGTGGTCAGGGGCCGGGCTGACACGCCCGCCGCTTGACCCCCGCTTCATGCCCCCCATATCGCGCGGCATGGACGCAAACGACAATCGCCACGGCCTGACCCAGTGGCATTCAACCACCATCATCGGCGTCAAGCGCGATGACAAGATCGTGATTGCCGGGGACGGACAAGTCTCCATGGGCAATACGGTGATGAAACCCAATGCCAAGAAGGTTCGCCGGATCGGCGAAGGCGGCAAGGTCGTCGCCGGCTTTGCCGGCGCCACCGCCGATGCCTTCACTCTGTTCGAACGGTTGGAACGCAAGCTTGAACAGCACAATGGCCAGCTCCTGCGCGCCGCGGTCGAGCTGACCAAGGATTGGCGCACGGATAAATATCTGCGCAATCTCGAAGCTCTCATGATCGTGGCGGACAAGGAAAACCTCCTCGTCCTCACCGGCAATGGCGATGTGCTCGAACCCGAAGGCGGGATCGCGGCAATCGGCTCGGGCGGCAACTATGCGCTGTCAGCCGCAAAGGCTCTCGTCGATTACGAAACCGATGCCGAAACCATCGCGCGCAAGGCCATGGCGGTCGCCGCAGACGTGTGCGTTTTCACCAATGGCAACGTCACCCTCGAAACGGTGTGATGGATCAGCCTGCGGGCAACTCCACATAACCCCGCTCAAGCCTCGTGCACGAGCGCGATATTGGAAAAAATGAATTGACCGACAACCTCACCCCCAAAGCCATCGTCGCTGCACTGGACGAACACATCATTGGTCAGAAAGAGGCCAAGCGCGCCGTCGCCGTGGCGCTACGCAATCGCTGGCGGCGCCAGCGTCTCGGCCCGGAATTGCGCGACGAGGTCACGCCCAAGAACATTCTGATGATCGGCCCGACCGGTTGCGGCAAAACCGAAATCAGCCGTCGTCTCGCCAAATTGGCAGAGGCACCCTTCATCAAGATCGAGGCGACCAAGTTCACCGAAGTCGGTTACGTCGGCCGCGATGTCGACCAGATCGCGCGCGATCTGGCAGAAGAGGCGATCCGTCTGGAAAAGGAACGCCGCCGCGAAGCGGTGCGCGATGCTGCCAGCAAGGCGGCGATGGACCGCCTTCTTAATGCTCTGGTTGGCGAAAATGCCAGCGAAGCGACGCGTGAAGCCTTCCGCCAGCGTATCGTCGAAAATGCGATGAACGATACCGAAGTTGAAATCGAGGTTCGCGACCAGCCCGGCCAGCAGATGGATATCCCCGGAATGCCCGGCGGCGTGGGCATGATTGACCTGTCCGATATGCTCGGCAAGGCCATGGGCAAGAACTCGATGAAGCGTCGCAAGCTGAAGGTGCCTGATGCCTGGGATCGCCTCGTCGACGAAGAAGCCGAAAAACGTATGGATCAGGATGACGTCAATCGCGTCGCGCTGGAAAATGCGGAAACGAACGGGATCGTATTCCTCGACGAGATCGACAAGATCGCAGTCTCCGATGTGCGGGGCGGATCCGTCAGCCGCGAAGGCGTTCAGCGCGATCTCTTGCCGCTCATCGAAGGCACGACGGTCGCGACAAAATACGGCCCGATGAAGACCGACCACATTCTGTTCATTGCCAGCGGAGCTTTCCACGTCTCCAAACCTTCGGACATGCTTCCTGAGCTTCAGGGACGTCTGCCGATCCGGGTGGAACTTCGTGCGCTGACCGAAGAAGACTTCGTGCGCATCCTCAAGGAAACGCGGGCCAATCTCGTCGAACAGTACAAAGCGCTAATCGGTACCGAAAACGTCACCCTCGACTTTACCGAAGATGCCATCACCGAAGTTGCCAAGCTGGCCGCTCGCGTGAACGAAACGGTAGAGAATATCGGGGCCCGCCGCCTGCAGACCGTGATGGAGCGCCTGCTCGAAGAAATCAGCTTCGAAGCGGAAGATCACGCGGGCGAGACGATCATGATCGATGCTGCTTACGTGCGCGAAAGGCTGGAAACGCTCGCGGGCGATACCGACCTTAGCAAATATATCCTGTAAGACAGGGTCCCTGCCGCTCCTGCGGCGGGGACCCTATTCGCTCGTGCCGCGGCGGCGCAGCAGTGCGCGTGCCGCCAGGGCCAGGACAATCGCGATCACTACGACCGGCATCAGCACGTGGGCGAAGGATCGAACTCGCCCGAATGCAGCTTCAATCGCCTGTCCGCTGACATAGCCAAGGCTCACGAAGACAGCGCTCCATACAAGCGCAGCGAGCGCATTTATGACGAGAAAGCGCCGCGCGGGCAGGGTGGTGGTGCCGATCGCAATCGGGCTCACCGTGCGCATTCCATAAAGAAACCGAAACGCGAAAACGAACAGCGTCGGATGTCGTTCGAATGCAGCCACCGCGCGGGCATATCCCCTTTTCTGCCTGAAGCGCTTGATCCGCGGCCCGTCGCGAAACTTTCGCCCGATGGCAAAAAAGGTCTGGTCGGCGATGAACGATCCCGCGGCCCCGGCGAGGATCGTGCTCGCATAGGCAATGAGCTCACGATGAACTGCGATGCCGCCTAGCACGAGCGCGGTTTCGCCCTCCAGGCCGGCACCCAGCGCAACCGCCCAGATGCCATACTGCGCAATGATCGCTTCGAGGTTCATATCTTTCTCAGTGCGGGGCCAGCCCGCTTTCCACACCGGTCTTGTCGGTCAGGGCGAACTTGTCGACCAGATCAGCGCTTGCCCGGTTTAGCCCGATGACCTGCACACTGCGCCCGTTGCGGCGCATTCGTTCGACCACCTTGTCGAGCGCGCCGACCGCGCTGATGTCCCAGAAGTGTGCCTTGCGCACATCGATAATCACATGCGGTGCCGGATCGGGCTGGATGCTTTCGGGGCCGAGCGCGGCTTCGAACCGTTCGACGCTGGCGTAGAAGATCTGCCCCTTGGCCCGATAGGTCGCGGTATCTCCTTCCCGCTCGCGCACTACTTCGAACATGGTCATCACCTTGTGTGTGAAGAACACGCCCGACAGGACCACGCCTGCAAGCACGCCGAGTGCCAGATTATGCGTGGCCACCACCACGATGACGGTCGTGAGCATGACGACGCTGCTCTGCCACGGGTGCTTTGCGATGTTGGGGATCGAATTCCAGCTGAAGGTACCGATCGAGACCATGATCATGATCGCTACCAGCGCCGGCATCGGCACCTGCCCGACGAGGTCGCCAAGCAGCGCCAGCAGGATCAGCAGCGCTGCGCCCGCCGTGAAGGTCGACAGCCGGCCGCGTCCGCCGCTCGTCACGTTGATGACCGACTGGCCGATCATCGCGCAGCCGCCCATGCCGCCGAACAGCGCGGCGACGACATTCGCGGCGCCTTGCCCCGCGCTTTCCCGGCGCTTGTTGCTGCCCGTGTGGGTCATGTCGTCGACGATCTGCGCCGTCAGCAGCGATTCCAGCAGGCCGACCGCCGCCATGGTCGCCGAATAGGGCGCGATGATGAGGAGGGTGTCCCAGGTCAAAGGCACGTTCGGAAGGGCGAAATAGGGCAGGCCTTCCGGCAACTCGCCCATATCGGCGACGGTATTGACCGGAGCATCGAGCCAGATGGTCAGCGCGGTGAGCACGACAATGGCGATGAGGGGGCTCGGAACGGCTGACGTCAGTCTAGGGATCAGGTAGATCATCGCCAGCGCCGCCGCGACCATGGCATAGGTCGTCCAGCCGATGCCCGCTGCCGTCGGGTCGAGCTGGGGCAACTGGGCCATGAATATCAGGATGGCCAGGGCGTTGACGAAGCCGGTGATGACCGACCGCGACACGAACTGCATCAGCAGGTCGAGCCGTAACAGCGCCGCGATGCCCTGAAAGACGCCCATCAGGATCGTCGCCGCGAAGAGATAATCGACACCGTAATCGCGTACCAGCGGCACCACCACGACGGCGACTGCCGCCGTCGCGGCAGAGATCATGCCGGGGCGCCCGCCCGTGAAGGCGATGACCATAGCAATTGCGACCGAGGCATAGAGGCCCACCCGCGGGTCGACACCTGCGATGATCGAAAAGCCGATCGCTTCGGGGATCAGGGCGAGCGCCACCACCAGGCCGGCGAGCAGGTCTGCCCGAATGTTTGAAAACCAGTCGCGATGAAGCGTGCTGCGGTCGAGCATGCAAGAATTCCGTTCGTCTAATCCGGGAATGGCGCGGCACGGGCGCCTTTGATCAGCGCATTATGGATAATGTTGCATCGCGGCACAAGCCGCAAGGTCGGCGGCGCTGTTCAGTCGCTATCCGACTTCTCTGCGCGCTGGCGATCCCACATCTCTGCGTAAAGGCCCTTGCGGCGCAACAGATCCGTGTGGTGACCGCTTTCGACCAGGCGACCATGCTCCAGCACCAGGATCTTGTCCGCATCGGCGATGGTCGACAGCCGGTGCGCAATGGCCAGCGTGGTACGATGCTCGGAAACCCGGCGGAGCGTGGCCAGGATTTCCTGTTCGGTCCGGCTGTCGAGCGCGCTTGTCGCCTCGTCCAGCAACAGGATCGGCGGATCCTTCACCAGGGTGCGGGCAATGGCGACGCGCTGTTTCTCGCCGCCGGACAGTTTCAGTCCGCGCTCGCCGACTTCGGTATCCAGCCCCTCGGGCAGGCGCTCGATCAGCGGCATGATTGCTGCCGATTGTGCCGCGGCGATCACCTGTTCGCGCCCGGCGCCGCCGCGGCCATAGGCGATGTTGTAACCGATGGTGTCGTTGAACAGCACGCTATCCTGCGGGACGATCCCGATCTGCTCGCGCAGACTGTGCTGGGTAACCTTTGCAATATCCTGTCCGTCGATCAGGATGCGGCCCTCCTGCGGATCGTAGAACCGGAACAGCAATCGCCCGATCGTGCTCTTGCCCGCGCCCGAAGGGCCGACGATCGCGACATGACTGCCCGCCGGAACCTCGAAGCTCAGCCCGTGCAGGATCGTCCGGTCCTGCTCATACCCGAATACGACATTGTCGAAGGCAACGGTTGGCTTGCGGATCAGCAGGGCAGGGGCGCCGGGAACATCCTTTACCTCGGCATCGGTATCGATCAGGCGGAACATCTCGGCCATGTCGATCAGGCCTTGGCGAACTGTACGATAGACCATGCCCAGCATGTCGAGCGGACGGAAAAGCTGGATGAGATAGGTATTCACCAGCACCAGATCGCCGGTGGTCAGCGCTCCCTTGCTCCACTGCCACACGGTGAAGGCCATCGCCGCGCCCATCAGCAGGTTCATGATGACCGCCTGGCTGATGTTGAGCAGGGCCAGCGAGTTTTCGGACCGGATCGCCGCTTCGGCGAAGGCACGGGTCGATTCGGCGTAGCGGTCGCGCTCGCGCGTTTCGGCGCCGAAATATTTGACCGTTTCGTAATTCAGCAGGCTATCCACCGATCGGGCGAGGGCCGTCCCGTCAAGTTCGTTCATCTGCCGTCGCAATTCGTTGCGCCATTCGGTGATCGTGCGCGTGACGAAGATATACGCCCCTACTGCCAGCGCGGTGGCGGCAACCAGTTCCCATCCGAAGTTGAGGTAGAAGATGACCCCCACCGCAGTCAGCTCCAGCGCTGTGGGCGCGATGTTGAACAGCAGGAAGTACAGCATGACGTCGATGCTCTTCGTCCCGCGATCGATGGTCTTGGTCACTTCCCCGGTGCGGCGCGACAGGTGGAACCTCAGCGAAAGCTGGTGCAGCCGCGAAAACGTGTCTTCGGCAAGTTTGCGCGTGGCATCCTGCCCGACACGCTCGAAGGTGATATTGCGCAGATTGTCGAAAGCGACCGCGGCGAACCGCCCGGCTGCATAGGCAATGACGAATGCCAGAGCGACCATCACCGCCTGATTGGCCGGCGTCGTCATGGAATCGACCGCTCTCTTGTAGGCGAACGGCAGGGCGAGCGTGGTCGCCTTGGCCGCGAGCACGAACATCATGGCGCCGACGATGCGGCGTTTCAGGGCCGGATTATCGGCTGGCCAGAGATACGGCAGGAACCGCTGGACGGTTGCCCAGCCTTCTGGATCGTCGCGCTGGGCGGAATTGGCAGTATCGGGTGGCATTCGGGCGCATACTTGGGGTCGCGGCATGGGCAGGGCAAGGCACACCGCCTTTACGGGATGAACCTAAACCGCTCTGGGACAGGTGCATGGATATTTGCTGACGCCGCCCTCTGCCGCGCGTATTGGTCATGCCTTCGGCAGCCTGGCGCATTCGTTTCATGACTGAAAAATCCAAACCGGTTCTCGTCACTGTCCTTGCCCATAATGAAGAGGCGAGGATCGCTCTCTGTCTCGACAGTCTGCCGCTGGACGATCCCGATGTGCAGATCTGGGTGGTGGTCAACGGCAGCAGCGATTCTACCGCTGAGATCGTCCGTGGCTATGCCGCACGCGGTGTGCGGCTGGTTGACTATGCCGAAGGCGGCAAATCACGGAGCTGGAACAGGTTCGTCCTCGACGAGGCGCCGGATGCGCAAACATATGTGTTCGTCGATGGCGACGCGCAACTTGTGGCAGGCTCGGTAAATGCCCTCCGCTCATGTCTCGAAAAATCGGGTGCCAATGCGGCATCGGCCGTTCCCATGAATGGCCGCAATGCCGAACACTATCGCAGGTCCATGGTGCGCGAGGGCGGCCTGTTCGGTGACTGTTATGCCCTGTCGGGCGATTTCGTTCGCCGCATCCGGACCCGCGGTATTCGCCTGCCGAACGATCTTGTCGGCGACGATGGCCTGATTGGCGCTCTGGCGCATACCGATCTTGGGCCGGAATCGGCCTGGCGCCACGAACTGGTGAAAGTCTGCCCGGATGCGGGCTTCTATTGCGAACCCAATCGCATCACTCTCAAGGGTTTGCGCAGCCAGTCCGCACGCATGGTCAATTATGCGGTTCGCCGGTTCCAGAACCGCATCATAACGGAAATAATGCGCTCGGAAGGGCCCGCCGGTCTGCCGGACAATCTGGCGGAGGCTTATCCTGCGGCCTTGCCGGGCTTCAAGCCACGGCTCAGTCCACAATGGTACTGGTTTGACCGACAGGCACTGGCCCGGATGCGGGCGGCATCGGGCTCGTCGGGCGGCGCCTGAGCATGGCGATGCCCGATCGCACGACATCCGGCCACGCCAGCAGCAGCACGCCCGCATAGGTCGCCGCTCCGGCGCCCGCCAGCGCGGCCAGCGTCACGGCGGCAGGAATGTCGGTCGGCAGCAGGGCCCGCACTCCGAAAACGGCGATCGCCATGACAGCGCAGGCTGCCGCCGGCGGGATGGCTGCGCCGATCAGGCGGCCCGCCGACAGGTTGATCTGGGGCAGGGTCAGCGCCAGCGTAAAGATCAGCAGCAGCGGTGCACCAATCCACCAGGCGTGGACCAGTCCCTGGGGTCCGAACTGCACGCCGATATAGAACGATGTCGCGAAGATCGCCGCCCCGGCTATGCTTGTAGCCAGGTAGATCCGCTCCTTTCCCGTGGAAGTGCAGGTGGGCGAACAGATGATCTGTACGGCCATCAGCGGCATGACCACGGCAAGGCCCGAAACGATCGGGGCCATCTCGACCCATTTGGGGCCGAAGATCACGAATATCGCCTCGGGTGCGGTAAGCGCCAGCCCGATATAGATGGGCGATACGACCAGCAGCACGCTCTGCACAGTCTTCTGGAAATACGGTCCCAGGCTGCGGCCGGACTTGTGCAATTCGGCATAGGCCGGGAAGGCGACCTCGTTCAGCGGGGGGATGAACCGCCCGGTTACGATCAGGGTCAGGAACAATGCCTCGGAATAGAGGCCGAGCTGGTGCGTATCGAACAGGCGTCCCGCGATGAAGATATCGCTCTGGCTCTGCACGATCCAGAACAGCTGGCATAATGTCAGCGCGCCGCCGAAACTGATCAGGCGGCCGGCGCCTTTCAGATTGAACACCGGGCGGACCCAAAGGCGTGCGGCAATGCTCATGATCAGGCCGCGCACACCGAAACCGGCGATGGGTGCATAAACCAGCGCCCAGACGCCGAAGCCTGCCCAGGCAAGGCCCAGCGCGGTGAGCGAAGCGAAGATCGCCGAAATAAGATTGGCGATGCCCTGACTGCGAAACTCCAGTCGCCGGGCCAGAAGGGCCGTGGGCAGGGCGGTGAAGGGAATGGTCAGGAAGATGAGGGCCTGTACCCGTAACAGTTCGGCCACCGCCGGCTGTCCGTAATATCCTGCGACGACCGGGGCGAAGAGGAGCTGCGCCGCCGCAAGCATTCCATTGGTCAGCAGCAGAAGCGCGAATACCTGGCCGATCTCCCGGTCGCCGACCTTGTCGGCCTGGATCAGCGAACTGGCAAAGCTCCACCCATTGAGAAAGTTGAGCGCGGTGACGAACACCTGGCTCATGGCGAACAGGCCGTAGTCCGATGGATCCAGCAGTCGCACCACGATGATGGTGGAACCCCAGGTGATGAACTGGGCGATGAGCTGCGTGCCCCATCTCCACGCAAGCGCGCTGCGCACGCGGGCGCCGAATCCTTCCGGTGCTTCCTCTTCAGTGACCCGACTTGCTGGCATTGGGGGGTGCTACTGGCGATTCGTTATGAAAGCGAGAATGTGATGATCGATTCTGTGGTGGAATCGGGTGTGACTCGCGGTGTCGGCGGGGATGATTGGGCGATTCCGGGTGGGTTGGGGTTGTGTGGTACCGCAGGTGATGTTGTGGTGTTTGCGGGGTTGGGTGTTGAGAGGCGAGGGATTCCGGGGTTTTTTCACAAATGGGCAACAAAGTTTCAAAAAGGCGTTGACCGAATCCAACACCGCGCCTAGATGGCTCTCACCGACGCGGCGCTGACGGTTTCGACCGGGTGCTGCATTGGTCGCCAACAGAGATGGACAGCCGGCCCCCCGGTGTAAATCGGGGGAATGACAGCTGTCCCTCTTGATATTGTTGGATGCTCTTTGACATTGTTGATTTTTGATGAAGGGACATGTGGGCGACGGCGCCCGGTCCGGGGATTTTAAGGC
>NZ_JBSXOM010000011.1:0-24169 GCF_056859455.1 Qipengyuania sp. L-5Y
GACAGGATGTGTTCGATTACATCGAGATGTTCTACAACCCGATACGCAAGCATGTGAGAAACGGGATGCTGTCACCCGTAGAGTTCGAACGGCAGCAGATGATGAGCACCGAGGGCGTCTAGAAAACTAGGGGCTATTCAAGGAATGCGATACAACTTATCCAAGACCTCATGCCGCATGTCATCCGGCAGCCCACTTGCTTTCGCCTTCATTGGACGATGTCCGTTCTTATCGACCACCGAGCTCGGCACGTCGCGTATGGGATCCATGTTTAAGACCTGTTTAGCGAACGGCTGGAGGTCTTCGGGAACCCACTGAGACGAGGTCGAGAGGTGGCCGTAGTTCATCACTACAGCGCGCATGGTTTCGTTGCCGCCAGTGGCGGGGGAGGAAGTGTCAGTCATGTTGATTGCTTCTGCCTGAGCGATCTCAGGCGATTGGCGTTGTGCGATGCGTCCACAGCGGACGCGGCTGTTCCTTCGGCGCTCTTTAGGAGACCGAGGGGTTAGGTTTGGAGGCGGAAAAGAGTTCGATGCCACTCAGGGCTGCAAGGCCCTTCACACCCACCCGTTGGAAGGTCTGTGAAGGAGTAGTATCTTCAGAGAAACTGACGGAGATCCTTACGGGCACGCGAGGTGAACCTACGGATCTCTTATAGTTCTCTTTCAGCCTATCTGACCGGGGGGCAGAGGGGTTCCATCCTCAAGGGTGAGGGTTAATTGGAAACCCTTGCCTTCCTACCTTGGATGCAACACTCACGCATCACCCTTTCCGAGCGACTGTCCAGACAATCTTTCAGGGCTTATTTGGAGACCCTAAGGGTTATCCTACAGTTCTCTTTCAGTATATCTGACCGGGGCAGGGATTCCATCCTCCGAGGGTGGGGGTTAATTGCAGTTAGGCAAGTGATCCTCTGCCCGCCGGGTAAAAGCTGCCAGGAGCTTTGCACCTTCATACCGAACGTAGTGATCCCTTCTTGAGCCCCTTTAGATAACCCTAAGTTATCTCTTTCAGTGGTCTGTCCCCCGAGGGTGAGGGTTAATCGGAGACCAGCGCTTTTCTGCGAATTAAATATGGGGCGAGAGCTGTTTGTCTTGCTGCGCAGTGGCTGCTCGCTGGATACCGCCCCCGCACCAACTTCGTCTGACCCTCGACGCAGTGAAGTAACTCGTGAGGACTGAGCGGCGGAGGCCGCGCTTACTAAGCACTTCCGGGATTGAGCTTTGATCTTCGATATGAGTTCGTTAGGGTCGAAATCGAATAATTAGACGATAATTGAGGAGGGGGCGAAATGGCTTTTGTAGCGTTTTTGATTGGGGCGATCTTTGGGTTTATGTTGATCACAGGTCTTGTCAGCTTGATTACGCGACGCTTCTGGAAGGGTTCGCAGTACCGCTGGGGAACGGTTGCGATCGCGTTTTTACTGGCAGTCGTTCTTTACGCTATTGGCTCGGCTGATGGAGAACCTATTCGCTGGACGGCAGGTATCCTTCCTTATGGCATTGCGGCGCTAATCGTAGGGTTCGGCTGGCAAAGGCTTGCTCAACAGAAATCTCTTGAAGCATAGGTTTCCGCACTGTCGACAGCCGTACGATTTTCCGTCGCGTCGTGCTTCAAAGAGCGGCTTCTAGATCCGGATAACGAACTATCGCTATTATCTCAGCAAGTCGCTCTAGCGAAAGATCCTTACCGTAGGTCCCGAACGTGAGCCCCTGCTTCTCGTGTCCTATCAACTGTGCCACCTCATTCTGCGGCACTCCTGCCGCTTCAAGCTGACCTACGACGTTTTTTCGGAAGGAATGAAATACCTTCATTCGATTATCGAAGCCGCGAGCTATTTTCAGAGACGAGAACTCTTTTCCTGCATCCCCGCTCGGCTTCTTACCCGGCCCTTCATCATTGAACCTAGGCCATATCCGCGCTTCTGGACATCCAGTTTGGGCCTTTCGGACTAGCCAACTCAAGGCAGGATGAACTGGCACCTTCCTAACCCCTGCGGTGGTCTTTGCGTCGGTCACGTCGATATACGTAACGCTGCTGGACTGCTTTATTTGCCCGTTAGTGAGCGAAGCGATCTCGTTCAGCCGCATGCCAGAATGGAGTGCGACGAGCATAATCTCGCGAATGTCGTCCCTTTTCGGCGGAGGGTTAAAGAGCCTCTTGAGTTCGTCGATCTCCCAAGCAACAAAGCCGTGCTTGTTTTTACCTTGCTTCAGACTACGCCTGTGTCCGTCGAATGGGTTTCGTCCCTCGCAATGCTCGCGCTCTTCTGCCCAGTTCCAGAAGGTAGAAAGTGTGCCCATGTGCCGGTTAACGGTAGCATCGGCCAAGCCTTTATCTCTCCCGCCAAAGCGCCTCTGAAGTTCCGACCAACTCACGCTTATGCCATCCTCGCGAGGTTTTCCGGTCCTCGCCCAGTCTGGATCCATTTGTCTAAGCGCATCGACGAAGTGCGAGACGTCGCCGCGCCTCACTTGCCGGACCGGCTTGTCTCCGAAATAACACTGAAAGAGATCGAAGGTTGCCTTCTTTTGCTGCTCCGTATTCGTCGCTTTGAGCCCTGCCGTAGTGCGCCAGAGCCGGAGATACTCATTGGCTAGTTCTCGGAAGGATAGCTCCAGTTCCTTTCTAGGTTTTACGCGGCCACGAACCTGTTGCTGCTTAGCGTCTTGAAGGGCCATCATCTTCATGCTGTCCGCTGGGCCAAGCTCCCCTCCCCCGGCCCGCTCGGCGAGCTTCTCCAGTTCGTACTCGATACCGGCGGTGATCTCATCGAAGCTCTCGCGGTCCCCCTGAAGAGTGAACTCGCCCCTCTCAGCTTTCTCACGCATGCTCTCATAGATCCGGCGAAGGGCAGCAATCGGAGCATCAGTGCCAAGGCGCTGCGCCTCCCAACCCGCTTTTAGCTCAGCTTCCCAAGCCAGCGCCTCGACCTTTGCGGTTCGCCTGTCTGTCGCCTTGAGGGTTCGGTAGAGCATCTGTTTGCCGCCCATTGCATCCTGTGCGCTCTTGGGCACCCGCACCCGCGCTTCCCATTTGTTATGCCGCTGCTTCAGAGCTGCCATCTATGCCCCCCTTGAGCCCCTGTGGGGCAGGTTTGTGGGGCAGGTCTGTAGGGGTGCAACACACGGTAATGCAAGGAATTACAAGTTTTCTGCGGGTTTGAGCCTATCTGAGCTCAGCCTCCTCTCTCCCCGACCACTTTATCGCAAAAACGACGGTTTTCCGCCTCTTTAGCATGATGCATCGCACCACTGCGGTCACACGACTGTAGCACATAAGCGATGCACATGCGGAAAGGTCAGACCGATTTCTCGCATCGCTCATGTCACGCGTCGCGGCGCGAGATATGTCATCCGGCGCCGCATCCATTTCCGAAATATTACCTCTCGGCCTCTAGCGCTCGCGCTTCAGACGGCTGACCCGAGCAACGACCTTCCCCGAACAGCCCCCAATGCTTTTTCGTATTGGCACGTGCCGAAAGCGCAATTCCGTTAGGCTGATTACTTGTGACACCTACCTTAGGGCGGACGTTCGACTGTCACGGACGCAAGTCAGCGTTGAAATGCCATGCGTATGGAGGTCTGTCCTGCTGCTAACTGCTGGCATTGAAGAGAATTTAATGAAATGTACCTAAATTAAAGAACGAAATAGCTAATTGGATAAGCGCGAGCGAAGCGCAGTTCGCTAAGGGGTCTTGACGTCAAACATGAGTTTGCTGTGGTTCACGTGGCGGTCGCTCCTTCAAACGGTTGTGATAATCTGCGCCGGACTTGTCGGCCCTGGGCTGTTCGCGGCCCCACCTGCCGACACATGCTTTGCCGTTTCGCGCTCTGTTATCGCTCCCGATAGATCCGATCTGCAATGCTCGGGGAAACCAAGCAGTTACAGCGGCCGTGTCCTTTGGCTGCGTGTGCCAATCGCGCCAGCGCTTTCGCAAGATGCATCGCTCGCCATTCAAACCACCCGGTTCGAACGCCTCGATGTCTACTTCGAATATAGAAACGGCATACGAAAAGCGGGGTCGGTCGGCCGAGGCGAATACGGCAGTAATTGGCAAGTCGGTGGTCAGATCGCTTTCGACACCGATGTTGATAATCAAGCTAGCGCGGCATGGCTACGAATAGAGGGCCTGCAGAGTTATGATCTGCTTGAGCTGCGAATGATCTCTCAGCTGGTCGCACAACGCCAGTTCCAGCTGACCGCATTCGCTATCGGTGCCGCATTGGCTCTCCTAGGTATAGCTGCGCTGTTCAACTTCGGTCTCGCTTTGGGCTTACGGCAAAGCTTTTTTCTCTGGCATGGTGGCTGGGCCGCGACAGTCATGATCTGGGGCCTTGTTTGGTCTCAGATCGGGCTGACGATAGTTCCAGAGATGGCGGGCACAACATCGAACCGCCTCGCTACTATTCTGGCCTGTCTTGCAATCCTGTTGGCGTCTCTCGCAACGGCAGCCGCGCTGCGCCAAGCCACGCCGAAACGTGCGCGCCGCCTGCTCGTCGCGCTCGGCGCCGTTGTTTTCGCCTTGGGTACGGTGAGCGGCCTGCCCGGTGCCAACTTTGGACGGTTTGCCATAGTTCTAGGGATCGGGACCCTATCTAGCGTGGCACTAGCAACAGCCTGCATCGCAAAAGCATGGAAGGATGGTCATGTGGAAGGCCGCTACCTTGCCATTAGCTGGGCCATTCCCATGGCAACGTTGGCTATTACTCAGATAGTCGATCTCGGCGGGGTGTTATGGGGCGGCGGTGACAGGATCGTGATGCTGTTTGCTTCCGCCTTGCAGGTTATCTGCTTGACCGGCTTTGCAGCGGCACGCTTGGGATCCCTGCGAGTGGAGCGCGACGTCGCGATCGAAACTGGTTTGAGAATGGTGGAACTCGCCGAACGGGATCCGATGACGGGATTGTTGAACCGCAGGGGGTTTCTTGCCCGATGCTCAGAAGATTTTGGCGGGCTCGCGAAAGTCCCGTTCGGCTTGCTCGTAATCGATCTGGATAGGTTCAAGTTGGTCAATGATGAGTTTGGGCATCAGACCGGAGATGAGGTCCTAATAGCTATAAGTCGCAAATTGCAGACGTTTGAAGCGCGATATGCCTGCCATGTTGGCAGGCTTGGCGGAGAAGAGTTCGTCGTGGGCGTGAGTGGGCTTGCTGGCCAAGACCTTTGTCGGCTTGGCGAAGCGGTAAAATCCGAATTGGCGCAATGCAATTTTGATGCAATTGCACCCGCTCTCCGGATCACCACCAGCATTGGGATCGCGCAAGGCATAGCGGATGGGCCGTTCGACACGCTTTACAGACAAGCCGACGACGCACTCTATGCCGCCAAGCACGCGGGCCGAAACCGCGTAATCATCGCTGATATCAGCTCTACTAGACACCAAGAGATCATAACCCTGAAGGTGTCCGGGCGTGATCGTATCCATGTGTGATTAGGGGGACTTACCAGGAGCAGGTTTCAGGTCAGGCAAACTTGCATGGCAATGAGTGCTATTAGGATAGAAATTTTCCAACCGGTCTTTTGACTACATTGCTGACGTACTTGTTGCTCTAATTTGATGCGGAGCCTTCTCCCTTTTGACCAGTCGAATCGTCGAGACCATTCACTGTAAAAAGACTCCGCTTATCCGGACACTTGGGGTTCGACCCATAGCGTCTTGATCGTCATCCATAGCACCACGGTCAATGGGCCACCCAGCAAGAGGCCGGGCAAACCGAACAAAACCCCGAAAGTCAGCAGGCAAAATAACGTGATCGCTGGCGGGATCTCGACTGCAAATTTCATCGCCAGAGGAGCGACAGCGTTGCCCTCGATCTGCTGCCAAACGATAAAGAAGCCGATGGTCCACAACGCTGTATCGATACCAACGGTACCTGCTATCAGAACTGCAGGTATTGCGCCCAAGACCGGCCCCAGCAGCGGCACGAACTCGAACAACCCGGCCAAGATAGCCAGCGCCAGTGCGGATGGCACGCCAAGCAGGGTCAGTCCGAGATAGACGACCAGGAAGGTTGCAAGCATGGAAATGAGCTGCGCCAGCAACCAGTCGCGTAAGGCCTTTCCCGTTTTGCGGCTGGCTGCATCCACACGATCTCGCGCACGTTGCGGAAGGAGCGTGATGGCACCCTTGTGATAGGTTTTGGGATTGATGGCGATATAGACCCCGCCCAATACCGCGACCATCAAACCGGATAGCGCGTCTGTCAGTGCCCCAAACATGGTTTGAACCATTGAGGCCAAGCTTGTGCCGTCAGGCGCGAAATCGTCGATCACGCTTTCAACCCGGTCGGGGCCTGCCCAGTCGACAAAATTCTCCCAAGCTGGGGGAAGCGTGTCGCCGAGTTGGGACAATTGGGCGGATATCTGGCGACCGAACAACAACGCAGCGCTGATAAGCACCGACGCAATCAGAATGCCGGCAAGCAGACGCGACACGCCTTCCGGCACGGGTGCCAGCTTCCGCAACGCGTTTCCAAAGGCGTCGAGTACAACGGCAACCACTACCGCTGCGAAGATTAGCAGAAGAACGCTTTGCAACTGCCAGATCAGCAGAGCACAAACTACCAGTGCTATAGCTATCAGAACACGGAGGGAAAACTGCGCAAGGCTGCCGGTCACGGGAAGCTCACGAGACAGTCGAAAGGCATTTTCATTTACTCCCAGGACAAGCTCCGATCGGCCGCCCGGAAGCATCAACCAATAGGCGCAACGCCAGGTCCCTGTTAAATGGATTATTCCTAGGGCGCTTGTCCCCCTTTGGCTTTCGCAGCATTGACGCTTCGATGAAATAAGACGGTTCGCTTTCAATGCAACGTGCTGGGATCAGCAGGAATTTGTCGGGCTGGAGAGCGAATCTACTGCCCTCTGATCGGCTGCGGCTTGGCTGCCTCATGACTTCATCCCAACCCTTCATTGCGCAGCAAGCCTGCTTGCGCGATAGGAGGTTGTCGCCTTTTGCGACCGGTCTGAAAACTATATCGGGATTTCCTCAAATGCGCCGCGCAACCATTGCTGCTCTTTTCATGGCCACCATCGTTCTGGGTGGCTGCAACACTGTTCGCGGGGTGGGCGATGATTTGAAATCGGTCGCCAACACGGTCGACGACGCCACCTGATCGCTCAAAAGCCGTAGCGGAGACCGCCCCATATCGTGCGCGGGGCACCCAGGTCGATCGAACCACCCTGGTTGCGAGTCACGATCGTTTCGCCCGTAAGGTTTTCTCCGCGGAGTACCAGGCTTAGCTTGCCCATGATCGGCACCTGCGCAAAGGCGTCGAGCGTCGTTGCAGCAGGTAATGTATCCATTTCCAGATCGTCTTCGAACTGGGCGCTAACGTGACCGACGGTTGCCGACACGATCCAGTCGATCGCGGGGCGGTATGCGAGCGTTGCGCGCCCCGCAATGCGGGGTGTCTGGGCCGGTCGGTTCCCATCGAGTGCTGCGGCAAAGCCCGACCCGCGAGTTTCGGCATCCGTCCATGAGATAGAGGTATTTAGGCTGAGCTTACCCAGATCTGCCTTTGCTCCGGCCTCGATACCACGAGCACGAATCGCATCAATATTCTGACGTTCGCGCAGGTTAGTATCAATCGTCACATTGGCTATCGCGTTCTTTACGCGGTTGTCGAACGCGGTGAGGGATAGTGACAGGTTTTCGGTCGGCGTGACGTCCAATCCGGCCTCGAACCCTTCCAGTCTCTCATTCCGCAATCCGGCGTTGGCCTGGGTCACGACGGGGAAGACGACGAACGGGCGGTAAAGCTCATTAAGCGTAGGCAGACGCAGGCCGGAGTATGCTGCGGCTCGGAGGGCTAGTGTGTTGGATGGCCGGAGGAGTAATCCCCCACGAAAAGAGGCATCCCATCCGGCCCTGTCGGCGAAGGTTTCGGCGGCGACGGGCAGTCCGTTGGCGTCGCGCTCGCTGAAGAAACCGTCGCGGATCGACCAGCGATCAAGCCTCGCGCCGCCAGTCAGGGTCAGGGCACCGAGCGTCCAGTCATTCTCGATGAAGAGGCCAAGATCGCTGTTTGTGCCGCCAGCATTACGCCGCGCCGTGACTGCGCCGGAAAACGCGCTGATCGCCGTTTCGAACAATTCGCCATCCGATTGGCGATAGTCGACACCCAACCGCAGCACATTGTCTTCTCCGGTCGGCGGGCGCAGTTCGAATTTTCCGCCAAGACCGGTCGACGGAGTATTTCGCTGATCCAGTACCGGAGCGAAACTGCTCGAGCTGATCACGACATTCGTGAAATTGCGTGCCTGGACATAAGCCAGCGCATCGAATTGCCATCGGCCGCGACCGATCAGCCGGAGGCTTGCATCCTGGCCTTCGATCGTGCTGTCGGCGCCTTCAAATCGCAACGTCCGAGCATCACGGTAAGCAAGGCCGCGAAATTGAAGCTCGACATCGTTTGTGAGGGGCGCAACGCCGCGCAATTGGGTCGACCAGCTATCGAAGGCAGCGCGCGCCGATTGCGGCACACGATCATCTGCGGGCGTTGTGAAGAAGCCCTTCCCACGATCCCAGCGGCCCGACACCACGGCAAACCCAGCGCCCAAGCGCGAACCGATGCTCGCAGAGCTTTCCGTCTCCCCGCGATCATTGACCAGTATTTGACCGGCGACGCCGTCCAGTGCCACGATCCCGGCGCTTTCCAGTTCGATCGTTCCCGCAAGCGCCCCTGCACCGAAGGGCCCCGATCCCCCGCCCCGCGTGACGCGGATCTGCGCAAGACGCTCCGGCGCAAGCGCGCTGAAAGGAACATAGCCGAAAAAGGGATCGCTCATGGGCACACCGTCGAGCAGGACGAGCGCCCGACTGGTCGCATTGCCGCCCAGAGCACGCAGCGTCGCGCCTTGGGCGGACGCATTCGCGGAACGACTGTCCGAACGGCGGAACTGCTGGAACCCCGCAACAGACGAAAGGGCATCCTCGATCCGCCCCGACGGCACGGAAAGCAACTGGTCGCGATCGATTTCCTGCGTGTCGTAAGCTGGAGCAGCAGGTGTCGCTTCCAGCCCCGTGCCGGTCACAATGATTACAGGCTCATCGGTCTGCGCGAATGTGGGGGCCGCGGCGGCGACCGCGATCAGGCTGGCAGCCAGCGAATATCGAAAAATGACCATCGCGCTCGCCCTAACGCCAGGTCTCGGGAATTGCGAGTGCCTGCAAGGCGTTTGCACTGAGCAAACGAATGCCTAGAGATATGTCGAAGAGGAGACCTGATGCATGACGGAAGCTGGCAAGAAATCTGAATGGGTCAAGCGCCCCGCTACGGCCGCCGAAGACACGAATTGCACGCTGGAAGAATACCAGTCACTCTATGCGCGAAGCATCGAGGATACGGATGCTTTCTGGCGCGGGCAGGCGGAACGGATCGATTGGTTCAGCAAGCCCGAGGTCATTGGCAACTGGTCCTTCGATCCGGTTTCCATCAAGTGGTTCGAGGACGGTGTTCTCAACATCTGTCACAATGCCGTCGACCGGCATGTCGAGGCGGGCAATGGCGAGCGCATCGCATTGATTTTCGAGCCCGATGCTCCCGATGGAGAGGTGCGCCAGATCACCTTTGCCGAACTTCAGGCAGAGGTTGTGCGAATGGCCAACACCTTGAAAAAGATGGGTGTTTCCAAAGGCGACCGGGTAACCATCTATATGCCCATGGTGCCCGAAGGCGCTTTTGCCATGCTGGCATGTGCGCGGATCGGGGCGATCCATTCGGTGATTTTCGGCGGCTTCAGCCCCGACGCGATCGCGGGCCGGGTCGAGGATTGTGCGAGCGACTGGATGATCACCGCAGACGAAGGACTGCGCGGCGGCAAGCGGATTCCGCTGAAAAGCAATGTCGATCGAGCGTTTGAAAAGGTGCCGAACAGGGGTGTTCTGGTCATCAAACACACGGGCGGTTCGGTGAGCATGAAGAAAGGCCGCGATCACTGGTACCACGAGCTTTCGGCCGATGTGGCGGATGAATGTCCATGCGAGCCGATGAATGCGGAAGATCCGCTGTTCATTCTATATACGTCAGGTTCGACAGGCAAACCCAAGGGCGTTCTGCATACCACCGGCGGATATGCCGTCTGGACCGAAACTACCTTCCGTTACATCTTCGATTATCGCGAAGGCGAGGTCTTCTGGTGCACTGCCGATATCGGGTGGGTCACCGGGCACAGCTACATCGTCTACGGTCCGCTGCTGAATGGGGCGACCGCCCTGATGTTCGAGGGCGTTCCGAACTATCCAGATCACGATCGCTTCTGGACCGTATGCGAAAAGCACAAGGTCAACATCTTCTACACCGCCCCAACCGCGATCCGCGCGCTAATGCGCGAGGGCGACACTCATGTGACAAAGCACGACCTGTCATCGCTCCGTTTGCTGGGCAGCGTGGGCGAACCGATCAATCCCGAGGCGTGGCGCTGGTATTACGAGGCTGTCGGCGGGGGGAAACTGCCGATCGTAGACACCTGGTGGCAGACCGAAACCGGTGGCTGCATGATTACCACCCTGCCCGGCGCGCATGACATGAAACCGGGCAGTGCGGGAAGGCCTTTCTTCGGTGTGTGCCCGCAGCTGGTCGACAATGAAGGCCATGTTCTGGACGGTGCGACAGAGGGCAATCTGTGCATCACCAGAAGCTGGCCCGGTCAGGCGCGCACGGTCTACGGCGATCACGAACGCTTCATCCAGACCTACTTCAGCACTTACAAGGGCAAGTACTTCACGGGCGACGGCTGCCGCCGCGACGAGGACGGATATTACTGGATCACCGGCCGCGTCGACGATGTCATCAACGTATCGGGCCATCGCATGGGTACGGCCGAAGTTGAAAGCGCGCTGGTTCTGCACCCGAAGGTCAGCGAGGCAGCCGTGGTCGGCTTCCCGCACGATATCAAAGGCCAGGGCATCTATTGTTATGTCACGCTCAACGCCGGAGAAGAGCCGGGTGACGAACTGTCGGCAGAATTGCGCACGCATGTCCGCGAAGAAATCGGCCCGATTGCGACACCGGATCACATCCATTTCACCCCAGCCCTTCCCAAGACGCGGAGCGGGAAGATCATGCGGCGCATTCTTCGCAAGATTGCCGAAAACGATTTCACATCACTGGGCGACACATCGACACTGGCCGATCCCGGCGTAGTCGATGAACTTATCGAGGGAAGAAAGAACCGTTAGCAGACCTTAGCTCTAAGTTAACCACGCGATGGCATTGAAGGCGGATGCACAGGAACGCCGCCAGATGTGGATAACGAGACTTCTGGCGCGCCCTTCCCGCCAGTTCGAATGGCGCAGCTATTTTCTGTTCGGCTGCGCCATTCTGCTGGCCGTCCTGCTAACCGGTGCAAGCTTTAACGCGCATCGTTCATCACAGGATCTGTCCGCCGTGCGCGAGCGACAGGTTCATTCGTTCGACGTTCTGCTGGCGGCAGACGAACTGCGGATGGCGGCACTTCAGCAGGTGCGCGGCGAACGCGGGTTTCTGCTTACTGGTGATGCAAGTTTACTCGATCCCTTTGTCGAAGGTCGCAATGCGGCGGGCACGAGCTTTGCCCGCCTGATTGAACTGACAGCCGACAATCCGGAACAGCAGCAACGGCTGCTGGATATGCGCAACGAGTTCGGCGCATTCAACACGGTTCTCGACGCCGTGATCGCGCAGCAGAAAAGCGGACGGCGCGAAGATGCAATCTTCTACATTCAGCGCGGAAACGACAAGGATGCGCTCGAAGCGGTCTTGCAGGAAATCGACGCGCTCGTGGATGCCGAACGGGCGCTGCTGCTCGAGCGCGGCGAACTCGCCGACTTGCGAGCGGTATCGAACGAGCGCCTTCAGTATGTGCTGGCGAGCATCGGGGTGCTGTTCCTGCTACTTACAGCCGTGACGATCCTGTTTCTGCGCCGCTCGCTTGCCAAGGGACGCGGACTGGAAAACGAATTGGAGCGGGTGTCTGCGACGGACGCCCTCACCTCCCTCCCCAATCGACAGAAATTTATCGATGCGCTCACCCGCGCCATTTCGGTGGCCGAAACCAATCCCAAACGAAAATTCGCCCTGGCGATATTCGATGTCGATCATTTCAAGCGCATCAACGACCGCTGTGGCCATGAGGCCGGTGATGAAGTCATCAGGGAAGTGGGCAGCCGGGCGATGCAGGCCCTGCGGGAAAAGGATTTCGTCGCACGGATCAGCGGCGAAGAATTCGCCGTTCTGCTGCCCGGTGCAGATCTGGAAAAGGCGCATCTGGTTTGCGAGCGGATGCGCGCAGCCATCGCCGGGCGGCCGGTTACGTGGGACGACGGGATCATCCCGTTCACAGCCAGTTTCGGTGTGGCGGAATTTCGCACCGGCGACGATATCGACCACATCATGGTGCGGGCAGACACCGCCCTTTACGAAGCGAAAGTCGGCGGCAGGAACCAGGTTCGCCTGGCCGCCTGACACTTGCACGGGAATACAATTGCCGCGTAGGCAGTGGCGATGACCAAACAGCGCGTGCTCTTCGTCTGCCTCGGCAATATCTGCCGCTCTCCGCTCGCCGAAGCGGCTTTTCGTAAAGCTGCGAGCGAAGCCGGACTGGACGTCGAGGTCGATAGCGCCGGGACAGCGGATTATCATGTCGATGAAATGCCCGACCCCCGCAGCATCGAGGAAGCGCAGCGCCATGGCATCGATATTTCCAGCTATCGCGGCCGACAACTGAAGCCGGCAGATTTCCATGCGTTCGACTGGATCCTGGGCATGGACCGATCGAACATGACGAACATCTCCAATGTAGATCCGGGCGACGGCAAAGCGCAGGTGTTCATGCTCATGGATATCGTGCCCGGACAGGAAGGCCGCGAAGTCGCCGATCCCTGGTATGGCGGCGAAGACAATTTCCGTGCGACATGGGACGATGTGTCGATGGCCGCCAAGGTACTGGTCGCGAAAATGATCGATGACCGCGCTTGAAGATGCGGCAAAAGCAATATTCGGTGCCAGCCCGACAGCGATAGAAACTCTGGCTGGCGGGGACATATCCGGTGCCAGCAGGATCGAGTTTGCCGACGGTTTTTCCTGCGTAGCCAAGAAGGGTCCATTGATCGATCGCGAGGCGCGAATGCTGGAAGCTTTTCAGCGACTGGATGCGCCGTCAGCCGCAGTGGTGGGAACAGTCGGTGATTGGCTGTTCCTCCAGGATCTCGGGCAAGCTCGACCATTTTCATCAGCCACCTGGTCAGCGCTTGCCGAAACGATGGCCCCTTTGCACGGCGCGGGCGCAGGTCGGAAATATGGCTGGGAAGAAGATTACGGCCTGCGCCATATCGTCGTTCAGAACCAACCACGCGAAAGCTGGGTGGAATTCTGGCGCGATAATCGCCTCCTTTGCCATGTCCCCGAACTCGATCCCGATCTTGGTCGAAGAGTCACTGCACTGGCGGAAAGACTGGAAGATCTAATCCCGGAAAGACCCACCGTGTCACTCGTCCATGGCGATCTGTGGGGCGGGAATATCGTGTGGGACGGGGCCACTGCGTGGCTGATCGATCCTTGCGCCTGTCATGGCGACCGCGAAGTCGATGTTGCCACGCTGACAGTCTTCGACACGCCTCCTCCGCAATTCTTCGAACAGCTGGACCTGGCGCCGGGGTGGCAAAGGCGACTGCCGGTGTACCGGTTGTGGATGTGGCTGATCCATGTGCGACTGTTCGGTTCCGGTTACCGGGCGGCTGCGGAACGGGATCTCGATCAGCTGGGCTTCTAGCCGCCGCGCAGGGTCTTCACGCCAAAATCGCGTTCGAAAAGATACAGCAGCACCCGTGCCGCCTCGCCCCGTTTTCCTTCAAGACCGCCGTCGCGTTCCATCAACAGGCGCGCATCGTCATAGGCCTTGGGCAACAGTTCCGTGATCTGTTCGAGGCTCGCCACGGCGAACGGCGTATCACCCGATTGCCGCGTGCCGAGCAGTTCGCCGCCACCGCGAAGACGCAGATCTTCTTCTGCAAGAAAGAAACCGTCCTGGGATTCGCGCATCAGGGCCAGGCGTTTCTGAGCGGTTTCGGACAGCGTTTCGCCATGGAGCAAGACGCAGAAGGATTTCTCGCTGCCCCGCCCCACCCGGCCCCGGAGCTGGTGGAGCTGGGCAAGGCCGAAGCGTTCGGCCTGTTCGATGACCATCAAGGTGGCATTGGGCACATCGACACCGACCTCGATCACTGTCGTTGCCACGAGTAATTTGGCGTCGCCGCGGGCGAAGCGTTCCATCGCTGCGTCCTTGAGCTCTGACCCGAGCTGCCCGTGGACCATCACGACGTCGTCGCCGAAACGCTCTTTCAGCGCTGCATAGCGCGCTTCCGCCGCGGCAATTTCTTCCGGGCCGTCCATTTCGCGGACCATCGGGCAGACCCAGTAGGCCTGCCGCCCTTCGGCGATCTGCGCGGCGAGCCGATCGACCAGCGCACCAATCCGGGCCTGCCCCATGACGACCGTGTCGATCGCCTGACGTCCAGGCGGCAATTCGTCGAGCTTGCTGACATCCAGTTCGCCATATTGCGCCAATGTCAGAGTGCGGGGGATCGGCGTCGCCGTCATCGCGAGGACATGCGGCGCGCGCCTGCCCTTGCTGGCCAGCATCAGGCGCTGGCCCACCCCAAAACGGTGTTGTTCGTCGATCACAACCATGGCGAGATTGCGATAGCTGACCGCGTCCTGGAAAATCGCGTGGGTACCCACGACGAGGTCAATGCTGCCATCCAGCAGCCCCATCAGCGTAGCTTCGCGTGCCTTCCCCTTGTCGCGCCCCGTGAGCAGCGCGACGCGCGCGCCGGTGGGTTCCGCCATGCGGCGAAGGCTCTCGTAATGCTGGCGGGCCAGGATTTCAGTCGGGGCGAGCAGCGCCGCCTGGGCGCCCGCTTCCACCGCGATGAGCATGGCTTCGAGAGCCACGATGGTCTTGCCTGCACCGACATCGCCCTGGAGAAGCCGCAGCATCGGTGCTTCCTGCGCCATATCGCCTTCGATTTCGGCGATGGAGCGCCGCTGCGCTCCCGTCAGCGGAAACGGGAGGGCCAGCTTTCCGCGGTAGGTGCCGTTGCCCTGCAGGGGCTGTCCCTTGCGCTTGCGATTGTCGGCCCGAACCAGCATCAGGGCAAGGCTGTTGGCGAGCAGTTCGTCATACGCCAGCCGATCGCGCGCCGGGGCATTTTCGCCCTTGTGGGCAAGCACCAGCGCATCGCGCCAGGTGGGCCAGTCTTCCTTGTTCACCTGCGAACTGTCGATCCATTCGGGCAGCTCGGGTGTGCGGGACAGCGACTGGTCGACCAGCCCTGCGATCTTGGGCTGGGTCAGTCCTTCCGACAGACGATAGACCGGCTCGCACAGCCGCTGCAGGGTTTCGCCGTCTTCCTCCACCACATGATCGGGATGGACGATCTGCAGCATGTCGCCGAAGCGTTCCAGCTTGCCCGCGACCCACCGCGTTTCGCCCACCGGCAACTGCTTTTTCGCATTATAGGAAGCGCGCCCGAAATAGGTCAGCGCGATCACGTTGCCGATGCCATCCTGCGCCAGCACGCGATAGGGGGCCCGCGGGGAACGGCCGCTGCGATGCTCTGTGACCGACAGTTTCACCACGATCTGCTCGCCTTCGCCCGCATCGTCGACATTCTGCACCGCGCGGCGCGTCACGAACCTTTCGGGAAGGTGGTAATCGAGATCGCGCACCCGCGTAAGGCCAAGCCGGTCCAATGGTTTTTTCAGCTTGGGTCCTACGCCATCGAGAGTTTCTGTTTCGGCGAAGAGGGGATTGAGAATATCGGGACGCATTGCGGAATGCTATAGCCGCTTGCGCGGCTTTGGCGAGTGCCCTACCCGCGTCGAATGCCCGATCTCCTCACATTCGAAGGCCGCAAACAGCGCGCCAAATTTCGCGCATGGCACCGCGGCACGCGCGAGGCGGATTTCATGATCGGGGGGTTCTTCGACCGGTATCATGCCGACTGGGCCGAAGAAGAACTGGCCTGGTTCGAAGCGCTGCTGGAAGAAGACGACGTGGATGTCATGGCCTGGGCGCTGAAAACCCAGCCGACACCGCCCCGCTTCCAGGGCAAGCTGATCGAGGCGATGCAACAGCTCGACTACGTGGATATTCCGCGTTGACGGACGGCCCTCGGGCACTATCTCGCCACTGACGAATTTTCCCATGCGCCCCCTCCCCAAATCCGGGCAGGGGGCAGTCTTGCGTGTGCGACCCGCCGCGCCCCCAAACGCCAGGACCCCGATGCCCGACCTTTCCCGCATCCTGAAAGCCGATACTCCCCTCACCCTGGCGCAGGTCGCGCGCGGTGCTCAGCCGCTTGTCATGGCCGATCTCGCCCGAGCGAGTACGGGCCGCGCAGTTTTCATTGCGCCGGACGATTCGGCGATGCGCGCGATCGTCGATGCTGCCGCGTTTTTCGCGCCCGAGCTCGAGGTCATCGAGTTTCCCGCCTGGGACTCGTTGCCGTACGACCGCGCCAGCCCCGCGCTCTCGATCAGCGCCAGAAGGCTGTCGGCATTGTTTCGCCTGCAGGCCGGCAAGGCCAAGGCGCAGCTCGTCGTCACCACAGCCAATGCAGTATTGCAACGCGTGCTGAGCCCCTTCCGCATTCGCGAAAGTGTGCGAGAGTTCAAACCGGGCATGGAAATCGGCCGCGAAAGCCTGGGGCTGCTGCTGCAGAAACAGGGGTATGGCCGCACCGACACGGTCATCGACAAGGGCGAATATGCCGTTCGCGGGTCGATTGTCGATATCTTCCCCAGCGGCATGGACGAAGCATTGCGGCTGGATTTCTTCGGCGACGAACTGGAATCGCTGCGCACCTTCAATCCCAATACCCAGATGAGCACGGGCCGACTGGATTCGCACCTGCTGCTCCCCGCCAGTGAAGCGCTCCTCGACGAGGATAGCATCAAACGTTTCCGCAGCCGCTACCGGGAAATGTTCGGCGCCACTGCGACGCAGGATCCACTGTACGAAGCTGTCAGCGATGGTCGCCGTCTCGCCGGGATGGAGCACTGGCTGCCGCTGTTCGAGGAGAAGCTGGCGACGCTGTTCGATCACCTGGGCAAGGACGATTTGATCGTCATCGATCAGGCTTCGATCGCTGCCGCTGACGAGCGGGTCAAGGACATCTCGGATTATTACGATCAGCGCACCGCTATCACGGGGCAGGCCAGGGGTAATTATCGCCCGCTGAAGCCGGACGCGCTTTATCTGACCGGCGAAGAACTGAAGGCAGCGCTGGAGGCAGCGCCCGCCCACCGCACCACGCCTTTCGACGAACCCGAAAGCGACAAGGTGGTTGGTTTCGGGTTCCGCTCCGGCCGCGACTTTGCACCGGAGCGCGCGCGAGGGGACAACGTCTATCCGGTTCTCGCAGATCATCTGAAATCACTTGCCAAGGCTGGCAAACGACCGCTCCTCGCAGCCTATTCCAAGGGAAGCCGCTCACGCATAGCGTCCATCCTCGAAGAGGCTGGCACGCCAGTACAGATGGCGGAAACCTGGCAGGAAGCGCTGGGTGTGTCGGCCAAGGGCAAGCCTGCGGCCATGATCCTGCCTGTGGAAGCAAGTTTCGCCAACGACGAAATGGAACTGCTCACCGAGCAGGATATCCTCGGCGACAGGCTTGTTCGCCGCAAAAAGAAGCGCAAGGATTCCGACGCATTCCTCGCCGAGTTGCAAGCGCTCAGCGTGGGCGATCTGATTGTTCATACCGAACATGGCATCGGCAAGTATCTCGGCCTCGAACCGATTGCTGTCGGCAAATCCAAACACGATTGCGTGCAGCTCGAATACAAGGGCGGCGACAAGCTCTTCATCCCGGTCGAAAATATCGATGTGCTGAGCCGCTATGGCAGCAGCGAGGAAGCGGTCATGCTCGACCGGCTCGGAGGCGAAGCGTGGCAGAAGCGCCGTGCACGCCTGAAAGAACGCATCAACGAGATTGCGGGCGAGCTTATGCAGGTCGCGGCGCAACGCGCGCTCAGGAAAGCCCCGGTCTTCGAAATCGACGAAGGTCCCTTCAATCAGTTCCTTGACCGTTTCCAATATGACGAAACGGATGATCAAGAACGCGCCATCGAGGACGTTCTGGGCGATTTGGAAAGCGGCAAGCCGATGGACCGGCTTGTCTGCGGCGACGTCGGCTTCGGCAAGACCGAGGTCGCCTTGCGAGCGGCTTTCGTGGCAGCAATGAATGGTCAGCAGGTCGCCGTGGTGGCTCCCACCACTCTCCTCGCCCGCCAGCACTTCGAAAATTTCGCGGCGCGCTTCAACGGTTTCCCGCTCAAGGTAGGTCGACTGTCCCGATTGGTGCCGGCTCGCGAATTAAAGGAAACGCGCGAAGGGCTGGAGAATGGACAGGTCGATATCGTCGTCGGAACGCATGCGATCCTGTCGAAACAGACGAATTTCAAAAACCTTGGTCTTGTCATCGTCGATGAAGAGCAGCGCTTCGGCGTCACGCATAAGGAGAAGCTCAAGCAGCTCCGTGCAGATGTTCACATGCTCACGCTGACGGCCACTCCCATTCCCCGCACCTTGCAGATGGCCATGACGGGCTTGCGAGAGCTTTCCACCATCCAGACCCCGCCTGTCGATCGGCTTGCCGTGCGCACTTATGTGATGGAGTGGGACGACATGGTGATGCGCGAAGCCTTGCTTCGCGAACATCATCGCGGCGGGCAGAGCTTCATCGTCGTACCGCGTATTTCCGACATGGAGCAGATTTCCGACTGGCTTCACGAAAACGTTCCAGAGATAAAATTTGTCTCCGCTCACGGCCAGATGTCGGCCGGCGAAATCGAGGAGCGGATGAGCGCGTTCTACGAAGGCAAATACGAAGTCCTGCTTGCGACAACGATCGTCGAAAGCGGGCTGGATCTCCCTAGTGCCAACACCATCATCATCCACCGGGCCGACATCTTCGGACTTGCGCAGCTCTATCAGCTGCGAGGGCGTGTCGGCCGGTCCAAGCTGCGCGCTTACGCCTATCTGACTTATGCGCAGGACACGCAGCTTTCGGAAGTCGCTGAAAAGCGCCTGAAGGTTCTCGGCGATCTCGACAGCCTTGGCGCAGGCTTTCAGCTTGCCAGTCACGATCTCGACATTCGCGGAGCGGGCAATCTGCTGGGTGACGAGCAGTCCGGTCACATCCGCGAAGTCGGGTTCGAACTGTACCAGTCGATGCTGGAAGATGCGATACTCGCAGCCAAGGCGGGGGAACTGGGGCTCGAGGCGAAGCCTGAACGTGTCAGTCCGCAGATCACGGTCGATGCCCCGATCATGATCCCGGAAGATTATGTGCCCGACCTTGCTGTGCGCATGGCGCTATATCGCCGCCTGAACGATGCTGCCGACAAGGCCGAGATCGAGGCACTTGCCGCAGAAATGATCGACCGGTTCGGCGAGTTGCCATCCGCCACGGCCAATCTCGTCCGGCTCATCGAAATCAAGCATCAGGCCATCGAAGCGAACATTGCCAAGGTCGATGTGGGCGCTCAGGGAACGCTGGTCACTTTCCACAATGACGACTTCCCCGATCCGATGGGTCTGCTCGGCTATGTCGATCGGCTCAAGGGCACAGCGAAGCTGAGGCCCGATATGAAGCTTGTCATTAGCAGAGCGTGGAATTCACCGGAAAGCCGGCTCAACGGTCTCTTCCAGCTCACCAAGGGGTTGTCAGGCATCGCCCGTAAATCGCGAAAAAGCGAGAAGGTTGCCGCCTAGGATCCTGCCAGTTTGAGAAAATCGGGCGCGCTCATCGGTTCTGCACGAAGGAAGCCCTGGTAGGACTGGCACCCTTCCTTGCGGGCCAGATCCCGCTGATCCGCGTTTTCGACACCTTCGACCAGCACCTTCAGGTCGAGCGCCTCGGCCATGGCGAGGATAGCCCTGAACACCGCAAGGTCCCGTTCGTCGTCGAGGACCCCGTCCAGCATCGTGCGATCGAGTTTCAGGCAGTCGATCGGCAAGACCTTCAGATATCGGAAATTGCAGAAGCCCGCGCCGAAATCGTCCAGCGCGATGCGGATTCCGAACAGCTTCAACTGATCGAGTACCCGGCTGACCCTGTCGAGATCGGCGAGCAGCACCTGCTCGATAATCTCGAGCGTGATCCGCCCCAACGAAAAGCCGACCCTTTCCGCCATGCGAGCAAAGTCGATGGCGAAATTATCAGCAGCGAGATCAACGGGTGTAATGTTCAGTGATAGCCGCAAGTGATCCGGCCATTCGAGCGCCTGTTCGAGAGCACGTTTCGCGATGTGCCGGGAAAGGTGGGCAACATGGTCTGCACGCTCGGCTATCTGGAACAGGGTCCCAGCACCGATCCGCCCTATCAGGGGGTGCTCCCAGCGAGCCAGGGCCTCGGCCCCGATCAGCGTGTCGTCGTCCAGCGCGAATTGCGGCTGAAACAGGATCTCGATTTCGTCACGGTCAATTGCGGCGAGTAAATCTGCTTCGAGCTGCTGGTTCGAACGCCCTGATCGCGCCACTGCGCCCGCCGACCAGTCGATACGGCGGCGGTTGCTGTCACGCATGCGAGCTGCGACTTCGGACAGCCGGTCAAGCACGCTATCGGCATTGTCATTGTCGGTGACCCGCATGAGAGCGAGTCTAGGCCACAACCTGAGGCTGGCCCCGCCTTCGGGATTGGCGATAGGCATAGCAATGGCGTCTGCAAGCGCTTCGGCCAGCCATTGCCACCGCTCGCGGCTACATTCCTGACGCGCGATGAGAAGGAAGCTACCCCCGCCCATGCGCGCGGCGATCCAGGCACTGCTGCTTTCCAGCTCGTCCGAAGCGAAGTGCTTGATACGCTGCGCCACTTCGACCAGCGCGCCGTCGCCTGCACTCTCACCGAAAGCGACGTTCAGCGTATCGATGCGCCCCAGCGTGATGAGCATTGCATGCATGGGACAGGAAATGGTCTTGTCGGGCCAATCCCGCTGCCAGCGCGTAATCGTGCCGCGGGCCTGCGCCTGATCAGCGAGGCCAGTGAGCGTGTCGCGCGTTTCGCCGTTAATTTCTTGGGGCATGCTTGCCATATCGGCCGTCCTTAGCGCGCCCCGCAGAAGGGTATGCCACTTTTTCACCCATGTTGCCAAATGGGACGTGCATCCATAGGTACGCTGCAATCCCGGGCAATGGTTATCCCGGACAGGAGGATGCTGGGGCAATGCCCGATTTCAGCCGTTTGGCTCTGCTTGTTTCCGATGCTCCGCTTGCGCAGGAAGCTGCCGACAAGGGTTTCCACGAAATAGCAGATTGGGTGCCGCTATCCGAAGCCGAGGCGGTCGTCGTTCTCGGCGGCGATGGTTTCATGCTGCAGACGCTTCATGCGATGCTGGATAGCGAGCGGATAATCCCGGCCTACGGTCTCAATCTCGGCACGGTCGGCTTCCTGATGAATCGCAACCGGAACCCCGAGACGCTCATCAAGCGCATCGGAAAGGCCAAACTCCATCATATCGCTCCGCTGCGCATGCGGGCACGGACTCAGGACGGCGAAACTCATACCTTCTGCGCGATCAACGAGGTCAGCCTGCTGCGCGAAACGCGGCAGACCGCGAAGCTCGAAGTGACGGTCGACGACAAGGTGCGGATCCCCGAGCTGGTTTGCGACGGTGTCCTGCTCGCAACGCCGGCGGGTTCGACTGCCTACAACCTTTCAGCCGATGGACCGATCCTGCCACTCGATTCGAACCTGCTCGCACTCACGCCGATCAGTCCGTTCCGTCCGCGTCGCTGGCATGGGGCGATCCTCCCTGATCGAAGCAGAGTCTCGCTGCGCGTGCTCGAAGAACACAAGCGTCCCGTTTCGGTCGTCGCAGACCAGCGGGAGCTTCGCGATGTCGCCCAGGTTGACCTTGAAATCGCGCGCGACAGCCAACTGACGCTGCTGTTCGATCCCGGCCATGCGCTCGACGAACGCATCGTCGCCGAGCAGTTCGTCGTCTAAGTTGCGAAAGCAGGTAAGCAGTGTGAATTTTTGCGATTTGCCCGCTTGCCAAACCGCAAAGCCCCCCATATAGGCGCACCCCTGCCCAGCGGGCTGCTCCCCGATAGCTCAGCGGTAGAGTAGGTGACTGTTAATCACTTGGTCGTTGGTTCGAATCCAACTCGGGGAGCCATTCACTTCTTAGGAAGTGAGAGCATCAGCCTTTCAAATCGCGAAACTTATGCTCTGTCCGGCCGGATAGAGGGTTGAAGGCGCGCGATTGTTGAATTCAGGCGAACGGTTAGTCTGCGCCTGATCCGGCCCATGTCAGATCTAGCGAACCGCGACCGATGGTTTTGCTACGCTCGTATCCTACGAAATGCGCATTTGAACCAGATCGCCCCTAGTTCATTACGTGTAGCATGACAGAGTATCACTTTTATGAGCCGGCAGACGGCCATCGCCTGCCGCACGACCCGCTGAACGCGATCATTGCACCACGGCCAATAGGCTGGATTTCAACCGTAGCGCCCAATGGCGCGCGCAATCTGGCGCCTTACAGCTTTTTCAATCTCATAAATTATCGACCGCCGCTCATTGCTTTCTCATCTTCCGGTTGGAAGGATTCCGTCGCTAATGTGAAGGCGACGGGCGAGTTTGTCTGGAACCTCGCCACCATGGCTCAGGCCGATCAGATGAACATGAGCTCAGCAAGTGTGGCGGCCGATATCGACGAGTTCGACCTTGCGGGGCTTGATGCGCTGCCTTCACTACGCGTCAAGCCCGACCGCGTGGCGGGCAGCCCCGTCCAGTTCGAGTGCCGCCTCACGCAGCTCATTCAACTCGAAAACAAGGAGGGTGGCGAGCTGGATCAATGGCTCGTAATTGGCGAGGCCATTGGCATCCATATTGACACTTCAATGCTTGAGAACGGCATATACATGACTGCTCGTCCCTGCCCCATCACGCGCGGCGGAGGCCCGGCAGATTATTTTGAGATCACGCAGGACCGCCTCTTCAAGATGAAACGACCCGACGACTGAGGTTTGGGAAGGCCTTGCTAGGCTTGAGCTTTTGACCGGTGCCCAAATTACCAGCTTTCGGCACTCAGTCCGTCAGGAAATGGGTGATGTCTTTCCAACGCGGCAGGCCTCGCCTATGCGCCGCCGCGCGTGACGGTAACGAGCTTCTATAACGACGATTTGATGCGACTGGAGAAAGTGGGTCGTCGACGCGCGATGACCCTGGCTTCCGGCTGCGATTTTTCTTCCAACGACTATCTCGCGCTTGCGGGGTCAGCTGCCTTACGCTCTGCAGCCATGGACGCTTTGGCAAGAGGCGTCTCTCCGGGGTCCGGTGGGTCGCGTTTGCTGCGCGGCAATTGTGCTGAACATTTGGGTCTGGAAACCGATGCTGCCCGTTTCTTCGGCAGTGAAAGTGCGTTGTTCGTCGGCTCGGGTTTCGCCGCGAATAGCCTGGTTGTCTCCACCTTGCCACAAGCGAGCGACCTCATCCTGCACGATGAACTGATCCATGCCAGTGTGCACGAGGGCATGCGGATGGCACGGGCACCTTGCCAGAACTTTGCGCATAACGACGTGGATTCAGCAGCCGACGCGATCGCACGATGGCGGGCGAAGGGCGGATGCGGCACACCGTGGATCGCCTTAGAAACGCTTTACAGCATGGACGGCGATGTAGCGCCCTTGGACGACTTTGCCTCCTTGGCGGAACGTACCGGGGCCATGCTGCTCATCGATGAGGCGCATGCGGTCGGGGTTTGCGGACCAGAGGGGCGCGGGCTCGCTGCACATCTGCATGGATGCGAAAATGTCGTCACTCTCATAACGTGCGGGAAGGCCCTGGGATGCGAAGGAGCGCTCATCCTGGCGCCAACAGTCTTTCGCGATTTTCTCGTGAACAGGGGGCGCAGCTTCATTTTCTCGACTGCACCGTCGCCGCTGATTGCCGCGATTGTTCGCGAAAGCCTTTCGATTGTCGCGAATGCAGATGAACGACGCCAACGTTTGCGCCTGATCATCGAACATGCCGGCAAGCGTCTGGCGCCACTAGGCATAATTCCGAGCGGGACGCATATCCAGCCCGTGCCGATTGGTGAAGATTCACGCACGATGCGCATCGCTGAGGCACTTCAGGCTCGCGGTTTCGACATTCGCGGCATTCGCCCGCCGACTG
>NZ_JBSXOM010000012.1:0-8638 GCF_056859455.1 Qipengyuania sp. L-5Y
ACCTGATCGAGCGACTGTTCAATAAACTCAAGAACTGGCGACGCGTTGCGACCCGCTACGACAAAACCAAGGAATCCTATCTCGGCTTCGTCGCGCTCGCCTCAGTCAAACTCTGGATACCCTTTGTCCACGAAACCTAGAATATCGGTCATTATTTAACTGTTCTCTTATCATAGTAAGCAGGTTGCCTGGATCAATCTCGGCGACGCGCTGACAATTACAGCTATATCATTTTGGCTTAGAGGCTGCCTTGTGATGCGCGCCCTTATGAGAACCGTCGTTGTGCGAGGCCTTCTTGGCAACCACCTTTTTTGACGCCGTCTTTTTGTTCTTCACGTCCATCTTGGAGTCTGGGCCCATCTTCATTCCCGCCATCGAGCCGCCACTTGTCTGTGCCGAAGCGACGCTCACACCCGCGGTGACGATGCCGATGGCCGCGGCAGCGTGAAGCAGCTTGCCAGAAAATTTCGTTCTGATCATGAGCTATCCAATCTTTTTGCGGTGATGGCGAGGCGGCCGGCCTGCCTACAAGATACTACGCGGCAAGGCGCATTAGCCCTCGCGCCCCATGATCTTTGATCGGGTGTGGAACGGCTCGGCAAGCGCATGGAGAGCATCGCGGGCGGGTTGCACCGCGACCCGCAGCTCGAATCCATCTTGAAGCGTCGCGCGCCCGAGTTGGCGTTGAGTATGGAGCGGGGCCGGTCGATCGGGCAGGAGCTGGCGCAGTGGGTCGGACAAGGCCGCAACCGCGATCGTGGCATGAGCCGGTAAGGGGGACGGGTGACGGACGAGGACAACAGCCAAGGAACCGACGCAGCCGAGGCGTTCGAGGCCATGTGCGTCGAGCTGGCGCTATTGCGCCGCGCCGTGGAGGGTCTGGCGGCCGAGCGCGGCGCGATCGACTTTCCCGACTATACCGAGACGTTGGGGCGGATGCAGAAGGGCGTGGACGCTACGGCCGACCGTATCGCGGCCATCAACGACGTGATCGCGCGAAGTCCGGCGCTGGCGATGACGCCGGAGCAGATGGCGCAGCGGATCGCCGCGGCGGGCAGCGCGGCCCGGCGCGAGGACCAGGCGGCGCTCGCCAAGGCGGGTGAGGACAAGGCCCGCGTCATGGCCGAGCTTCGCGCTATCGCCGGGTCCGCATGGACACTGGCCGAGCAGAAGAACCGGCAGCTATGGTTTGGCTTGGGCGGGGTGGCGATCGGCGTCGTCGCATGGGCGATCGTGCCGGGTTTTGTCGCGCGCGAGATCGCGCCGGCGAGCTGGCAATGGCCCGCGCGCTTGGCGGCGCGGACGCTCGACATGCCCCGTTGGGAGGCCGGTCAGCGGATGATGCAGAGCGCCGACCCGGCCGCGTTCCGCGCAGTCGTCGCGGCCGACAGGATCGTGACGGCCAACCGCAAAACGATTGAGGGGTGCAGCAAAGCCGCAGCCCGGGCGCGCGAGACGGTGCGATGCACGATCAGGGTCAGGCCGGATGGACAAGATAGTCGTTAATGCATCACGCTAGGGCAACTTCGTCGGCATCGAGCATTCGGCCCATCGCGTAGTAATCGCCAACAACGCCCGATTCTTTGTTGGCCGCCACCACATCTCCGCACACGGTATAGCCAAGCCGTTGGTAGAGTGCGAACGCCCGGTCGTTGCGAACAGCAACGTGGAAGATCAGGAAAGGTATCCTGCGGCGACGTACCCATTCCTCGGCGGATTTCACCAGACTTGTTCCGAGCCCACGTCCCTGCCACCGTGTCCGGATAGCCAGATTAAACGAGGCAAATTCGGCAGCGCCTTCGATGCACACGCTCCGCACATCTATGTAGCCGACGAGGTCGCCTATGCGTTGCAGGACGAAGATGCCTCGTTCGCCGGCTACGGCGGCGCTCAGCTCCACAGTTGTGCGGCGCAGGAGTTCCCCTCGATCTCGGACATCGAAGATCATATGTTCCGCTTCGCGAGCGAGGGCGATCTTCAAGCGTACCAAAGCTTTAGCGTCGGCAAGGTTCGCCGGGCGTGGCTCGCTCCAACTCCGCTTTCCGCCTACTTGAGCTATCGAACGCGCCGGCGGGAGTGGGGGCGCGTATATCGCCTGTGTCATGTGAAGACTTGGGCTCCCTGTAACGCGCGCGCGCGCTTTGGAATCGCGAGTTTGCCGAGGGATAGGTGACCAGAGCGGAAAGCGTGACGTGGGGAAAGCTGCGTCGGACAGCTTAGGCTGCGTGGCCCGTCCGCTCCACGCTGTTTCCGCTTCCAAAAGGCAAAAAGCCCAAGCAGATTGCCTGCGACAGATACAAGATCAACGGCCAAGGCGAACGGTGCGCCAATGAGAAGATTGTGGGCCAGCCAGAAGGGGGCGGCCACGAGAAAGACCATCTTCATCCGCGTCGTTGATCGCTGGGTCCGTGCCATGAAGGAAGCAGCCCCGCCGCAAGCGGCAAGGCCGGATAGGAGCCCATGCCAGGTCGCCACGGTAAGCAATAGCAGCGCGAGCAACGTCGCGCCGTCGAGCGCGAGCTTGGCAACCCGGTCACGAACCACCAGCGCGACGGTGAGCTGCATCAGGGAAAGAACGCATGCGGCCGAAGCGGTAGGCGCGCCGATCAGCGCGAAGTGCAGCGCGAAGGCGCACGCGCCGGTGCCTTGCACCATGAGCGCTCCCCGGCGCGAGGGTAGGAGCGGCCAGCTCACCACGCAGCCGAGGCCGACGATGCCGAATAGGATCGCAGCTAACCCGGTGCTCGCAAACGTCTGATCGAGGAAAAGCGACATCTATGCTCGCGTCGGGGTTGGTCCGGCTTCCACCGTGAAGGAAGAAGGTTAATGTGACGTTGTTGTCGACCGCTTTCCCATCGCGAGTCCCGGCCACAATGGCATTTGGCTTTTGTTGCGGACTGGTTCATTCTGCGCCTAGGGCGGCGCTCTTCCCTTTGGGTTCCGCCCGTGTTTGGACCAGGACAATGGTGCGTGACGCTTTCAAGCTTCTCGCCATCTCGACGTCGCTCGTGCTTTCTGGCTGTGTCAGTCCGCGAGAAATGGCCGCTCGCCATCGGGCGGCGTGTGCGAGTTATGGCTTCCAGCCTGGAACGGAGAGCTATGCGAATTGCCTTCTTCAGCTCGACGTAGGTGATTACGGCTACGGCCATCACAGGGGTGGCGTGCCGTTGTTTCCTGCGCGGCATCGGGCGCCCGCACCGCCTTTCCCTATTGCCACGCAAGACTAGGGTCGGCTACAGTTCACTGATGCTCCTTCGTCCTCACCTATTGATCTGCGCACTTTCGCTCGGCAGCGCCGCGCCCGTGGCGGCTCAGCAAGCGGTGCCTGCCGCGCCACGGACCGTGGCGGGTGCTTCGAAATTCATCCAGGACATGCTGACCCGCGGCACAGCCGTCGCAAAGCCTTGGCCGGGTTTCGTGCGGAGCAGCAGGATCACGAGCGTAGGAGTGAAAGGTGGTTGCCTCGTTACGCTCACGCTCGCCGACAAAAGCGCCCTCAGCGTGAAACTCGATCAGGTGGTTGCGATCCGACCGCTTTACTCGGCCAACGCGCCCCAGGCGTCGGTGGAGATCAAAGGGGGCGCGCAGCCCTACGAGGGTCTCGATATATTCGTCGGGGACAACGACGCGGTGCGCCGCGTCGGTGATGCCCTGGAGTTCATGCGCCAGTCCTGTGATCCATCGGCGAAGACTGGTTTCTAAACCGGCCAGCGGCGTCTCACCAACTTTTGCAAGGTTCATATGCTCGCAACCGACCAAGTTGGCCGTTATAACCTCATTCTAACCGTCGCGCGCACCGTCGTCGGCGCGCCGGGCATGATGTTGTTGTCGTTGTAGGCGGACGAGAAATAATCGCTGTTAAGCAGATTCTCGACGTTGATTTGCGCCTCGATCTGGGGGGTGAGCTTGAAGAATGCCGCGGCATCGACGCGCGTGAAGGCGGGTAGGATGGCGGTATTGCTGATGGAGGTGAAGCTCTTCGACTGGTGATAGACCCCGACCCCGGCCCCAAGGCGAGGGGTGAGGTCGTAGCGGGTCCACAGCGAAGCCTGCTGTTTGGGAACCAGCGGAACCTCGCGCCCGGCCGGGGCGACACTCGTCGTTTTGCGAATTGTCGCGTCCTGCAGCGCATAGCCCGCGCTGATCTGCCACTGTGCTGTGATCGCACCGCTAAGGCCGAGTTCGAACCCCTTACTGCGCTGAGCACCCGTCAGCACCGTCCGCGCGGCGTCGTTGGGGTCGGCCGCGCGGGTGTTGGTGCGGTCGAGCTGGTAGATGGCGGCCGTCAGGTTCAGCGTGGGCAGGATATCCCACTTGAGGCCAAGCTCGTAGTTGTCGAACCTTTCCGGTTCCAGCGCAGCGCTAGTGATATCGAGTGATGAGAATTGATCCCCCGACTGCGGCAGGAAGGACCGGCTATAGCTGGCGTATATCGAGACAGGTTGCACCGGCTTGAGCACCACGCCCACTCGGGGAGACCACAGGGTGTCCGTGCGGCTATAGCTCTGTGCGGCAACCAGGTCGTCGACGTTGAGCGTGAAGCGGTCGCGGCGAACGCCGCCGATGACATCGACATGGTCGCCGATCGAGATCTGGTCCTGCACGTAGAAGGCAGTGACGTCGGCGTTCGTGCGGACCGACCGGTAGCCGGTGTTGGCGGCGGTGCGCAGCGTAACCGGCGGCACCGTGATCGGGTCGGCCAACCCGACAAAGACGCGCCGCCCCCCATTGACGATATCGCCACCCCCGAAAAAGCCGTTGATCCGCTGGTTGCGCGTGCGCTGGTCGCTAACTTCGAAGCCGGCGAGCAGCACGTGGCGAACGGGGCCGGTGGTGACGGTCCACACAAGGTCGTTCTGGTTGAGCAGATTCGTGCGCGTCGTGGGATCGCTATACGCTTCGAGGCCGACGCTGCGGACGCCGCCGCGCGGCGTGACCGGGGTTACCGCAAAGGCGTTCCGATAGAGCTTGTCATAATCACCGTACAGGATCCGGCTGGTCAGGGTCAGATTGTCGCTGAAGCGGTGCTCAACGCGGCCATTTAGGACCTTGGCCTCGAAATCGCTGACGTTGAACCCCGGCACACCGAAGAAGGTGTCGCGGACGCCGGTAAGCGGACGTGATGGGCTCGTGAGCGAGCCCTGGACGGCCGAGGGGACGCCTCGGTCGATCGTTCGCTTGTCGCTGTTATATTCGAAGCCCAGATCGATCCGAGTCGCACCGCCGAGCGAGAGCGCGACGGTCGGGTTGATCGCAACCCGGCGCCCGTCATAGAAGTCGCGATTGTTTCGGAACTCCTCGTAAACGGCGTTCATCCGGGTGGAGACGGACTCGCTGAGTGGCTGACTGATGTCGGCGTCGACATACCATGCGCCATATGTGTCCGCCGAACCGCTGCCGCTGATGAAGGCGTTGGCGACAGGGCGCTTGGTGACGCGGTTGATCACGCCCCCGCCGCCGCCGCGCCCGAAGATCATCGCGTTGGGACCTTTCAAAACCTCGATCCTCTCTGCATTGTAGAGGCCGCGATAATATTGCACGTCGTCACGCAAGCCATCGACGAAGAAGTCTGCGGTGCTGCTGTTCCCGCGCAGGATGATCTGATCGCGGTGTCCCTCACCTTGGGAGATTACGGCGCCGGGGACATAGCGTAGTACATCGGCAATAGAGCGCATCGCCTGGTCGTCGATCTGCGTTTCCGTGATGATCGAGACCGCTTGGGGGACATCGTTGAGCTCGGTCGGTGTGCGCGTGGCGGTGCTGGTCGCATCGATCTGATAGCCGTCGCGGACGCCGGTCACGATGATCGTTTGCGAGGTGCTGCCGGGTCCCGGCAGGAACTGGTCTTGAGCCATTGCCGGGACGGTGAGCAGCCCGAAGCCGAGTGCAGTTCCAATACCAAGATTTCTCACCGTTGACCCTTTTGCGAATCTCTCTCAACCAACGCAATAGGTGATTTGAGAGTGCGTCGCAATAGCCCTTCGGGGTGGTCGCTGTCGGGCCCGTTGGCTTGCTCTCTAAAATATGAGACCAGCGAAACGGACTACGGCAATGTTACGAAGCCCGACGAGATCACTTATCAGAGCCTGAGTTGGCTTTGCCGTTGCATTACGCCGAACGTCCTCAGCCATGACATGGAAGAGAGCCGAGCCAGTGACGCTCACCGGACGACGATCTTGCCTTTCATGCCGAAAATCGAGTGCATGAAGTGCGAACAATGCACGTCGTAGGTTCCGATCCGGTTGACAACCAGGCGCACGTCCCCGCTTTCTCCGCCTCCCAGATCGACCTCACCCTTGTTGATCGTCGACCGGCTGGCAGGGTCAATAGTGGCTTGCTCGAAAAAGGCCTTGGCGACAAAATTGTGGCCGCCCCCTGCCGTGTTAACAAAGCGCAAGCGGTAGGGAACACCGCGTTGAAGCGTGATCGTGGCTGGAACGAAAGCGAAATTCTTCATGTCGATTTCGATCGTCCGGGCGTTCAACCAGTTCGGCGATTGAGCAAAGCCAGGCCCCGCGAGAAGAAGGCCGCAAACAGCGAGGCTTAGCGAGCGCATCGAACATCCCCAGTACAAGCGTATCATAGCACGGATTGAGCCGCAGGCTCATTTGGCCGTTCAAAAGCTGCATCGAAGCGAAAATCCCGAGAAAGGGACGTCAATTCCAACTTCCACGGCGCTAGATTCCGAGCCGATTGGCCTGCTTCGGCGTGCAAGGTGATGTTCATCGAGTAGGTTCGTCGTCGGAATCCGAATGGTGTACATGCAAGCGGGCTCGGTGCGAAACCCGCGTCCACCCAGGCATGCGAGGCAGCTCAAGGATCAAAAGAAGCATCAGAGCGGTTATGACAGCCAGATGATAGATCCCGTACGCGGCGCTTAACCCGACCGCTGCAGACGCCCAGAGCGTAGCTGCCGTTGTGAGCCCCGTCACGCGCCCAGCGTCGCGCAGGATGATGCCGGCGCCAATGAATCCTACTCCAGTAACAATTCCCGCAGAGATGCGACCTTGGTCCCCGATGGCGTTCGACACAAGTCCGAAGGCGCAGGCTCCTAGCGAAGCAGCCATGTAGGTTCGGATTCCGGCTTCCCTGCCGTGGTGCTCACGTTGCCAGCCAATTATGACACCCAGCAACCCTGCCAGTAGGATGCGCGCTATATCAAGCCACCAGGGAATGTTTTCCGTAAGATACGTCAATGACTACAACCCTTGCTTCATTTTTTTTCGCGAAATTTATCATGAAATCGATCGTCGTAAGAGTAGCTGATTATAATAATCCAGTAGGTCAATTAGGTGATCGAGATCCGTACGAACTCTTCCTGCTGCATCCAGGGTTGCGGAACGTAACTGTACGGAATCCCGCGCCAACAGGCGCAGGATCGCCGCTGCGCAGGATTTCGCGTCACGCGCATTATAGGATTCGGAATGGCTTGGTGCTGCAAATTCCGCTGACCCTCCCTCGTTAGGAACAATCAACGGCAGCCCTGACGCGATGGCTTCTAAGGCAACGAGACCAAAAGGTTCGGTATCCGATCCGTGCACGAGCGCATCTGCGCTAGCCAACACGGATGCAAATCGCTCACGCTCGAAGATCGGCTTAAACAGCCGGATGTGGGGATTGCCAGCGACGCGGCTGAAGATTTTGGGTCGATCGACGCCGTCGCCAAGGAGGATGAGCCCAATAGCCGATTGGCCGGCTTGTTCAACCGCATCAATAACCATCGGCCAGCGCTTCTCCGGGTGATGCCTCCCGACCCCGATAAGTAAATGCGCACAAGGTGGAAGGTGGCACTCGCCCAGTAGCGCTGCCCGTAGTTGTTCATCTCGAAGATGCGGGGCGAAAACGCCGCCTTCCACGCCGAGCGGAAGCGGTGCATCGACCTGAAGTCCGCGGCCGGAATACCAACGGTCGAGCGTCCTGCCATTCGTGACAAAGGCATCGAACCTGTCGAGGAAGTGAGCAAGGTAGCGGGTGTACCACCCAAACCAACTCTCAACTTTTTGCCGCGAGGCCAGTCGTCCCACCCAACGCTGCGCGTAGGCAGTCATATGGTCATTGTGTGCGAAGAAGACTTTAGCTGCGGGCGCTCTCCAGTTGGCGACGATCCATGCGGGGCGAAACGGCGAGCTTGTCTCGACGACGTCGGGATTTAGTTCATCGAGCAGTGCCGTTACCGGAGCCCCATCCCAGAACATCCCGTAGCTTCGGTCGAACGGAAGGCGGGGTGCGGCTACCCAGAAAACGCGCCCCCCGCCGGGGCGGTGTTCGAGACGATTCTCATGGCCGGGTGCGATGACAATAAGTTCGTGACCAAGATCAGCCAGGAGTCGCATTTTCCGGTCGATGTACGTTCGAACCCCACCTCCTGTCGGGCAGTAGTACTCATTGACATCAACGATCCGCATTTGAATCGACACGAGCAAGTGTTCTAGCCACTAGCAAGGTTTGCACTATAAATAGGCAAATCAGCGCGGCGCCGATGAATCCTACCAGAGCGTCTAGGTTTCGTGGACAAAGGGTATCCAGAGTTTGACTGAGGCGAGCGCGACGAAGCCGAGATAGGATTCCTTGGTTTTGTCGTAGCGGGTCGCAACGCGTCGCCAGTTCTTGAGTTTATTGAACAGTCGCTCGATCAGGT
>NZ_JBSXOM010000013.1:0-34171 GCF_056859455.1 Qipengyuania sp. L-5Y
GGGGTGGAGCAGTCCGGTAGCTCGTCAGGCTCATAACCTGAAGGTCGTTGGTTCAAATCCAACCCCCGCAACCAAACCAACACAAACAAGGGCTCCGCCAACAGGCAGAGCCCCTTTTTTATGCCCCCCGTAAAGACGCGCAAAACAGAGGCGCGCGGAACAGACGCGCCCGGCCTGTTCGGATGCGCACCCAGATGAGGGGCGCGGTTGTGACGCTAAGTGTATTCGGCTCTTAGATTCTTATACAGTCACGGCCGGCACCAGGACGGGAGCCCGTACTAAGTCTCCGTGAAGTTGGTGGTGGCGATCTGCTCGTGTTTAAAGCCCGCAAGACGGCGTGCAATTATGAGAAGGGTAAGGTGGCTTAAGGCCTACGGTTGCAAGAAGGACGGGCATCTTGAAGCTAGCCGCCGCGGGCTGACGCATGGTTCTTGAGCTTTGGTTCGCCCGCTTTCCTACTGCTTCCGCAAAAGGGGCACCTTGTCGAGCGGTAGTTGCAAGAAATGCCGGAGAAGCGCTTCGGTGTGATGGGAAGCGTTTCTCCGGCATTTTTGTCCGTCTATGTTGGGCGGCGAACCGCTCGGTTCATCGGCCGCCTTGTTCGCGGCCTGCATTGAGCAAACGACGACTTCCAAGCGCCAGAACCAATAGTGACAAGAAAGCCAATGCCGCGAGGGCTTCGGTGGCCAGGGTTCCGCCGGAGCTACGGGGTTCATATCGTGGGATCATTGCGAAGTCGCTGTGGTCGAAGGCCTGTTCCTCGAAGAAGTAGGGGTAATAGAACTGGCGAAGCTTCGTGTGGAAGGCAGCTATGCTGTCCTGATAGGCCAGCTGGCCTTCGATGTCGGTGTCCGCCATGCGGTGCAGCACATTCATGGTCCCGACGCCAGGCAGGACGTAGCCCAACAGCCTGGTCATCGTCTCGCGCGTCTTCAGGCTATCGCGATAGGCGCTGACCTCTGCAGCCACGGCTTCGTCGCCGACCTGATGCATGGCGTAATACCATTTCCAGTGGAAGCGCCCTTCGAACTCTTCCTGGCCGCGCCATTCGGGATGATTGACAAAGAAGCGCGCAAACGTTTCTTCTTTCGGCACGTCCCAACCGTGATGGACCACTTCGCGTTGTGCCAGGGTCAGATCGACGCCTTTGGCCACGGGCACGGTCCGCGCGATGACAGCATGAGCGAGCGTAGGCAGGATGAGCGTCAGGATGATCCAGCAACCGATCATCGTTGCGGCTGCGGTCGTGGATGCACGCATCGACCCGCCGATCAACATCGCAAGACCGAACCAGAAGGCGCTGTAAAGAGCGGCGATGAGGATCATGGTTGCAATGCTGACTGCAGGCGCAGCCATAATCATAGCGCCGATGATCAGCGGCAGCCCTATCGCCAAAAGAACCGCGGTGTAGCGCAGGCCCACGCGGCGGCGCCACAGGCCATTGCCGGGAAGGGACAGGAGTAACCGAAGCCGGCCGCCTTCCCGTTCCGCCGTTACCAGATCGTGCCCAAGCGCGATGACTACGAGCGGCAGGAGATAGATCAGGACGAAAGCCCAGTCGAAAACACCCGGCAAAGCGAGTTCCGGATTGTAGATTTCAGAATCGTAGAGCTGTGACTGCAGGCCGAGGGCACGCACGCGCAGAACATAGGGTTGCAGGTCACGCTGGCCGATCGCCGCGAAAGCGAGCGGGGGAGGGGGATCCTGCGTGAGCATGAAGGCATAATAGGCGTTGTAACCTGCCTCGCCTTCGGGACCTGCATTGGCCTCTTCTACCGCTGCGAGGTCGCGCACCTGCTCACGCTGGACCCGTTCGATTGTTGCGCGTTGATCCTGCACCTGAACTATGCCGGACCAGACTGACGCCGCAGACAGGACCAGCAGCAGGAGTAGAGCCAAGACATTGCGGTTCGAGCGCAGCAAGAGACGTGCTTCGGCACGCCAGAGGGAGTGGGAATGGTTCATCGTGCGACTCCTCCGATGCGGCGGGCGGCAAAGAGTGCCAGCACGCAGAGCGCTGCCAGCCAGCCAGCCAGCACCAACAGAGGCCATATAATCCGGGTCCCATCGGCAAGGGGATTGAACGGTGAATAGGAAAAGCGCGGAACCTCCTGCCAGTATGCGGCAGAAATTCGGGGATCTTCGCCTCCTATCCCGGGCAGGAGCTCGGCCTGCATGCGGTTCAGCCGCTGCACGAATTCATACCGGAAGGCCTCCGACTGATCGAGGAAATCCTGATGCGCGGCGGGATCGCTGCCGGCCAGGGTCATCGACAGCTGACGGATTGCAATGAGTGGGCTGAGAACGGAGAACGTATGGACTAAGGCATTCTGCTCCCGTTCCCGAGCGGCTTGGCGCTGCGCTGCATCGGCATAGATCTGCGTCGTTAGACGTTCTCCTTCAATGGCCACCAATCCGGCGTATTGGACGGGGAGTTCCTCGACCGTCGTCACGCCATATCGACCGAGAACTTCGTCGCGGAAATCGTTGAAATAGGGATCGTCGGGATCGTGGCTGTCGCCTATTTCGAGTAGATCCCGATGCAGCGCGATTTCTGTCTCGATCTTCGTGGCGAGCTGATTTTGAGCCGAGGCGGCTTCGGGAAGTGCTCGCGGCAGAAGGATGATCGTGATCATCCACAGACCCATCAGGATCGCCAGTGCGTCGCGCGGCCGTGCCACAAGGGCAGAGATGATCACGCTGGCGAACGCCCACAGCAGCAGCCAGCAAGCATATGCGATGATTATCACGCCGACGGTTGCCCAATCGGCGGCTCCGGTGGCGGCGAAGCCCAGCAGCAGCGCGAAGGCGGGCAACCCTACCGTTAGCGCGATAGCGCCATGGCCGAGCATCTTGCCGGCAATCAGGCTCCGCCCGCCGATACCCTGCGCTAAGAGCAGTTTCAGGGTCGCGCGCTCCTTTTCCCGAGCAACACTGGCGAAGGCGAGAAAGATCAAAAGCAAAGGCGCCAGCGTTTGCAAAATAAAGGCCGGCGTCAATTGGCCAAAACGCAGCAGCAACGAGGATTGACGAGCCTCGGCAAAGTTCGCGCTGTTCTGGCGGTGACCTTCGAGGAAGATCGTGTTTCCGGTGAAGCTGTTTACGCCCGCATCGAAGAAGGCGAGCGGCGCAATGGGGCGAAATAGAAACTGGCCATAATGAACCATGCGGTGCGGATGGCGATCGGGCTGTGCGTCGAAGGTTTCGTCGACACTCGTCTGATACCGGGTCCGATCCGCTTCGATGGCGCTTCGACTTTCCAAGCTCGTGAAGCCAGCGACCAGTATGAGAAGCACGAGCAGACCAGTGGCGATCAGGCCGGAACGGTTGCGCGCGAGCATGCGCCATTCTTCCTTCGCGATCAGCTTTACGGCAGTCATGCGGGCGCTCCTGCGACCAAGGTGTAGCGATCGTGAAGGGCGTTGAGATCGAAGCGTGGACCGGCAGTGCTTGCCGTTTGCTCCTCCTCGATTTTCCCTTCGCTCAGGAACCCGATCCGGTCGGCAATGTCGACTGCGCTGACGAGATCATGAGTTACCATGAGCACCGCGACTTCACGCTCGCGCGCGGCATCGAGCAGCCGATTGAATTCCAATACGGCGCGTGGGTCCAAGCCGGAGGTCGGTTCGTCGAGCAGCAGCACGGGCACGTCACGCGCCAGGGCAAGTGCGATGGCGACCTTTTGACGCATACCCTTGGAAAAGCCGGACAGGCGTTTGTCCCAGGCTGCTTGGGTGAGGCCCACTGCGGAAAGCGCGGCCTCGATTGCATCGTCTCCCCGCTCGGCCTTTGCGAGGGCAAGGAAATATCCGATGTTCTCGCGCGCGGTGAGATGCTCGTAGAGGGAAACATTCTCTGGCACATAGGCCATCTGGGAACGGGCGGCGCGCGCGTCTGCCACCGGATCGGCCCCGCACACTCGCACCGAGCCGGAGCCCGGTCTGAGAAAGCCGAGCAGGGCGGACAAGGTTGTCGACTTGCCCGCTCCGTTGCCTCCTAGCAGGGCGTAGATTTCGCCGCGTTGGACTGTGAGGTCGAGCCCGCGCAAGACGGCATTGGCGCCGTAACTGTGGTGCAGACCATCGATCGCGATGGCTGGAGCGGTGAATATATTGGTCATGATCAGAATCCTGCCCTGAAGCCGAGTGTTGCAGTGCGGGGGGCGCCGGGTTGAACCCAGAGCTGCGAGTAGCTGTTGGCGTACCAATTGGCGTCGAACAGGTTGGCGATGGTGCCGAAAAGTGTGACGTTCGGCATTATCTCGGCTTCGCCGAAGATGCGGAAAAGCGCGTGATCGGGCAGATAGAAATCCGTGCCCGTCGCACCAAGTCGTTCGCCAACATACTGGATGCCGCCGCCCAATTTGGCGTCGCGCCCGGCGACGGCGAAGCTCTTCGATATTTGCGCGTTAAGCGTGTGGTCCGGAATATTGAGCAGCGGATCGCCCGGTACGATCACGAAGGAGAAGTTCGGATCGAGCACGCTCGATCGCGATTCCGCATCGACATAGGCGTAGCTGAGGAGAACATCGAGGTCGCCGGGTATGTGTCCTTCGACATCAAGCTCCACACCTCGACTTCTCGCCTCACCGATGGCGACTGAGAAGCCCGGATTATTGATATCGCTTGCCAGCACATTGTTCTTGTCGAGCTGATATATCGAGAAAGTTCCGGTCAGTGCGCCGTTCAGCAGTGTCAGCTTGGCGCCCGCCTCGATCGATCGGCTGCTCTCGGGATCGAAAATTCGGCCTGTAACGTCGGTACCGATGTTCGCCCGGAAGCCTTCACTATAGGCCGCAAAGAGCGTGATGGTCGGCGCGAGTTCGTAAACGAGACCGAACTGCGGACTGATGCGGCCATCCTTGCGCTCGCTGTTCACCCCGGTGAGATAATTTTCCGTGCGCAGCGTGAAATCATCGTAGCGTGCGCCGAGCCGCACCTGGAGGCTGTCGGTCAGTTCGATCTGGTCCTGCACGAAGATCCCGGTCGACGTCTGCCGGTCCAAGCGGTCGTTGTTCGGCAGCGGTGAAGGAGGATCGAAGCGACCATAAATGGGATCGAAGATGTCGATGACGTAGGATTCTGCATCGGTTGGATTGGTTGACAACGCAGGCGGTCTGCGGCGGCCGAATTGCTGATAATTGTCGAACTCGTCGTGGTCGGCGCCAAAAAGCACACGATGGCGTAGTGCGCCGGTCGTGAATTCTCCGCTCACTTCACCACGAACGACCGTCTGTTGGGAATCATAAAGGCGAGAGCGTCGTTCGCGAGCAAGTGAGCGCCCGTCCCGGAACAGTTTCTGACGGGATCCGCTGAGGTCTGGGTCGGACGACAACCCGGTAAGCAAGGTATCGCGAATGCTGCCGCCCAGAAGCACGCTCCAGCGATCATTGAAGTCGTGCTGCACGCGAAGTGAATGGCCTTCAGCCCGCGCGATGTGATCGCCGTCGCCCGGCTCACCGAGATAACGGCTGCGAGGGACGGTCTCGAAATCCCCGTTTAGCACAACGATCCCGCGGTCGAACGGCACTTCGACACGAGTCTTTTCCAAATCGTATGTAACGCGCGTATCCGGTCCGATCGCCAATCCGATCGAAGGCAGGAAGCCCCAGCGATACTCGTTGACAGTATCGCGAAACGTGTCGCCATCTTCGATATATCCGATTAATCGCGCGCTCAGGGCGCCAGTGACCGCAATATTGATGTCGGCTTCCGAGCGCAGTCTGTCAAAGCTGCCGAATTGCGCACTGACAGTTCCAAAGGTGTCGCCGATCTGCGCCTGCTTGGTCACGAGATTGACTGTCCCACCGGGTTCGCCGCGACCCAGCAAGGCAGCGGCGGGGCCTTTCAGGACTTCGATCCGCTCGATCCCCGCTGTGTCCCGTTCCCCGCCGAAACCGCGTCCTCCATTAAAGCCATTGACCAGATAGCCGGTCGGGATGTTCTCATCGCCTGCAAAGCCGCGAATGGCGAAGGAATCCCATAACCCACCGAGCGTATTCTGGCGCGCGACCGAGGCGTTGAGATCAAGCGCGTCGTTAAGTCTGACGAGATTGTTTTCTTCAAGCGTTTCGGAATCAATCAGGTCGATCGACTGAGGAATTTCGGTCACGGCAAAGTTTCCGCGATAGGCTTGGCGCACACCACTGACGACAATCGCCGAACTGCCATCGGGTGTGCTCGCCGTGTCCTCCTCTGGCATGCTGATGTTCTGCGCATGAACATTCGCCGCGGGCGCGATCAGACACAGGGAGGCAATAGCGTAAGCGGCAGTAGAAGGCTGGATGATCATTGTATTCCAAGGCAGGAGGGGCATAGTGTATGAGACTATATCTCATAACGCCGCGCCCATACCTGACGATCTGCCGAGGTCAATGATATAGTGTAACTTTCTTTACGAGCCGAAGCCGTCGCACGCTCGAACCACCGTTGTGAGAGGTTACTCGTGGCGCGCCCGAACGGTCTTGCTCGTGCCCATCTCGTTCACGGCTACAAAGGTGAACGCCGCTGTCGCAGCATGGACACGTATTCCGCTTAGAAGGTCTTCGGACCAGATTTCCACCGCAACGCGTACGGAACTACGCCCGGTCATCTTCACCTCGGCGACCAGTTCAACCATATCGCCTTCCCTGATTGGCGCGACGAAATCGATGCGGTCTGAAGATGCCATCACCAAGACCTCGCGTGTATGGCGGGTAGCGGCGATAAAGGCCGCTTTGCCCATCATCTTCAGCGCGTCGCCCCCGTAGAGCGTGCCGTAGTGGTTGGTTTGCCCGGGAAACACCATCTCTGCGAGCCGCAGGATAGAGCTCGGCTCTATGGGGGCGCATTCGAACATCGCCGGAAGCGGCAGTTTTGTCGTGGGGCCTTTTCTTGCCACCAATGTAAAGCGCCCGCGGGTGCATAGGCGTCGTTCACCCGAAACCGGCGCTTCTGCGATCAGTTCGACTTCGACATCGAGTGAACTTGTGCCCACGCGTACGAGGTGCCCTGTCACTTCAACCAGATCGCCTTCTTGCGCGGGAGCGGCGAAGTCGATCTTCTGCGATGAGGCGGTGACGAAGGGCGCGCGTCCGTGGCGCGAGGCGGCGAGGAATGCGACCTTGTCCATGTGCGCCAGTGCGACGCCGCCGAACAGCGTCCCGTGATGGTTCGTGTCGCCAGGGAACACGATGTCGATCAACTGCACAGCGGGCCGTGCGTCCTTCGTCTTACTCATCGGATTATGCCTTTGTGTTTGTTTCTGCACGCAAGGTTCGGGCGGCCGATACCATCGCGGCGATTGCCGGTTTGACTTCGTCCCAACCGCGGGTCTTCAGCCCGCAATCGGGATTTACCCAAAGCTGCTCCGGACGCAGATGCTTCTGCGCTAGTCGCATCAATGCAACCATCTCGTCCTCGCCCGGGACGCGCGCCGAGTGGATGTCGTAAATTCCCGGCCCGATTGCGCTGGGATAGCGATAGCTGGCAAAACCCGCGAGCAACTCCATCTGCGAACGTGCAGTTTCGATCGAGATGACGTCGGTGTCCATGGCGCCGATCGAAGGCAGAATGTCGTTGAACTCCGAATAGCACATATGCGTATGGATCTGGGTCTGGTTGCCGACGCCGGCAGCCGCGAGGCGGAAACAGTCGACCGCCCAATCCAGATAGGCCGGCCAGTCACGCTCGCGCAGGGGAAGTCCTTCCCGCAGCGCTGCCTCATCGATCTGGATCGCCTTGCAGCCCGCCGCTTCCAGGTCGAGTACCTCGTCGCGGATCGCCAGCGCGATCTGGCGGCAACTCGCCTCTCGGGGCTGATCGTCGCGCACGAAACTCCAGTTGAGGATCGTGACCGGACCGGTCAGCATGCCTTTGACAGGCTTGCCTGTCAGCCCCTGAGCATAGCGCCACCAATCGACCGTCATCGGTTCGGGCCGCGAAACATCGCCGTAAAGGATAGGCGGTCTGACGCAGCGCGACCCGTAGCTTTGCACCCAGCCATTCACGGTGAAAGCGAAACCCGCAAGCTTCTCGCCGAAATACTGGACCATGTCGTTGCGCTCGAATTCGCCATGGACCAGCATGTCGAGCCCGGCCTCTTCCTGCCATCTGATCGCGCGCTCGGTTTCTTGGTGCAGGAAAGCGTCGTAGCTCTTACCGTCCAGTACGCCGCGATTATACTCGGCGCGGGCTTTGCGCACGGCGCCGGTCTGCGGAAAGGACCCGATGGTGGTCGTCGGGAAGAGAGGTAGATTGAGCACCTCGCTCTGAGTTTTGACGCGCTCGGCATGACCCGCGCGGCGTTCACGCATGTCGTGCGTGAGGGCAGCGATCCGTTCGCTGACAGCGCGATCATGGATACGTGCAGCAGTCTTGCGCGCTTCGGTCGCACGGGCGGAGGTGGCCAGCTCAGCCGCGACGCTTTCTCTTCCATTCGCTAACGCCCGGCGCAGCAGATCGAGCTCCTCGATCTTTTGCACTGCAAATGCCAGCCACTGCTTCAACTCATCGTCCAGCTTGCTCTCCAACTGCAGATCGACGGGCACGTGCAGCAGCGAACAGGAAGGGGCGAGCACCAGATCACGCTGCGCCGCCAGCGGCTCCAGACGATCAAGCAGCGCGGCTAGATCGGCGCGCCAGACATTGCGTCCGTCCACCACGCCAAGCGAGAGCAGGCGGTTTTGCGGCACCGCCTTCACCACCGCATCCAATTGCTCCGGAGCGCGCGCCAGATCGATATGCAGTCCGGCGACCGGCAGGGACGCGGCGAGCGACAGGTTATTTTCCAGACCTCCGAAATAGGTGGCCAGCATGATCTTCGGGCCAGCACGGCCCAGCTTGGCATAAGCGCGGGTAAACGCGCGGCGCTGCCGATCGGTAAGGTCTGTAACGAGGATGGGTTCATCGATCTGCACCCATTCAGCGCCTGCTTCCTCGAGCCGCGCGAGCACAGTGGCATAAAGCGCAAGAACCTCTTCGAGCAGGTCGAACGGATCGCTTCCGTACTCTTTTGCAAGGCTCAGCCAGGTTACCGGTCCAAGAATGACCGGACGCGTTTCAAGACCCTGCGCCTTGGCTTCGAGATAGTCCTCCAGAGGCTTGATGTGCCCGAGTTGCAGCCGAGTTTCAGGCTCGATCTCGGGGACAATGAAATGATAGTTGGTGTCGAACCATTTGGTCATCTCGCCAGCGGTCACGCTGCCATGCGCGTGGCCGCAAGTCGCACCGCCAGTCGCACCGCGTGCCATCGCAAAATAGGTTTCGAGCCCGGCTGCCTGGCCGCTGGCGAGGTCATAGCGCGCCGGAATGGCGCCGAGCATCACGCTTGTGTCGAGCACATGGTCGTACAGCGAGAAATCGTTTGAGGGCAGCCAATCGACGCCGAGTGCCTTCTGCCGCGCCCATGTCGCGGTTCTCAGGCCCTGTGCGGCCTCTTCCAATTCGGCTGGTGAAATAGTGCCGGCCCAGAATTTCTCGAGTGCGAATTTCAGTTCGCGGCGTGGGCCGATGCGGGGAAACCCCAGGCTAGCAACGGAAACGGTCATTTTCATTTACCCCGATGAAGACGGGGGAGACCGGTCGGGCGCGCACGCCGGACGCGCGACGGTAAATCCGGGCGCGCGTCCTGCAAGCGACCAGACCGGGCACCCCGCCGGTGGACGTTATCGCGTCGGAGGCAGGTCTCCTGGCTCGCGGGTCAAAGCAAAACGGTCCGTCTTCCCGGAAGGCTCGCCTTCCAGTGACATGAGTGGACCGCCGCTCGCCGCTTACAGTTGCGGGGGCAGCGCCGGCATTGCGCCCTTGTCAGGGCGCGCACCGGCTTCCCGTCTTAGCTCCGGCGCGGCGAACCGACCGGAGAACCTCGACAAACATCCCATCGGCTTTCCAAGCCATCACGTCAATAGAGCATATAAAGAATTCTTTATATGCTCTATTGATAGGCGATCATCCGAATTTTTAATGCCTGTTCGTAAAGCGGACAGGCGTTTTCAGCTCGCCCGTTTCTGGACGAGCAGTGCTCAGCGCCGGGCCAGTTCCTCGACGAGGGCAGGGGCGGGATAGATCGTCTCCAACGCCTCCTGCACCGCTGCGGCAGAGACAGCGACGGTTCGATTGAGTGTGCCATCGTATCCGTAATTGCCACCCAGCGAATGGATGTTGCCGTCGAAGGCTGCACCGATCACGGTACCGGCCCGGTCGATCACCGGTGATCCGGAGTTGCCGCCGATGATATCGTTCGTCGTCACGAAATCGTAGGTCGTATTCTTGTCGATCTTCGTCTGGTTTGCAGCGAAGGCCGGTGCCACATCGAAGGGTGCGTTGCCGGTAGCACGCTCAAAGGTTCCGCCCATCGTCGTTTGGAACGGGACCTGATTGCCACGCTCGATCCAGCCCTTCACCTGGCCATAGCTGATGCGCAGGGTAAAAGTGGCGTCCGGATAGAGGCTGTCACCGTAGGCGGCAAAGCGCGCATCGGCCAGTTTGACGCCGGCGGCTGCCAGTGGACCCGAATACTGGGCGTCGGCCAGCGCCTTCAATTCGCGCTGGCGCGTGGCCAGTTTGAGCGCGTACTTGATCATGGGATCGTCAGACGCCTCTACCGCCTCGAGGCCGCCATCCCACAGCGCCTTTCGGACTGCCGGATCGGCGAGGGAAGTGCCGTTTACCAGCCGTTCGGCAAGCTGTTCCGGACTCTCCTTCCCCAGCAGAAGCTTGGTGTCGGGATCGTCCACGCCGAGATATTCACGCGCCTTGGATAGGCTCCATTCCATGCCCAGTTCATCCAGCCACGGATAGACGGGCCGTTCGTCGAGCACCTGCTTTTCAGTCAACGGCAGCGCGCTGTCGGTATAGCCGGGCAGACGCTCTGAATTGGGTTTGCCGCGTTCCTGTGCCGCAAAGACCAGAGTTTGCGCGTAGCTGTAAAGATCGCCCGATGGCTGGGTGAAACGAAGCGGATAGTAGAGCGCGCGGTACGCGTTCATCGCCTCATCCACCGTCGTCCAGGGATCTCCGATCTCGCTATCGCCCGCAACCTGCTGGCGCAGATCGTTCTGCGCTTCGGCGAGTTTGGCAGTGAAAGCCGGATCGTTAAGCGCTTTGGTGCGACCGATATAGACCTTCAGACTGTTCTCAATGCCGCTAAGCATGTCGCCGCCTTCGCGGGCATGTTCCTTGCTTTCTTCCATTGCGCGGATCAACCGACCACGCAGTTCGCTGAGCGTGGCGACCGTAACCGGCAGGCGCACTTCGCGCTCGAATGCCAACTGGCTGTCCGTCCACAGGCGGCTGGTCGATCCCGGGTTGCCAACCACAAAGGTGATTTCGCCTTCTTCCGGAGCGCGAGGGTTCCATTTTAGGTGCTCGGGCGTCGCTACCGGTCGACCATTCTCATATGCGCGCAGAAAGCTTGCATCGAGCGAGTAGCGCGGAAAATTGAAATTGTCCGGGTCGCCGCCAAAGGTCGCGGCTCGATCTTCAGGTGCCCAGGCCAGGCGCACGTCGGAATACTTGCGATAGGTGTAGAGCTTGTACTGACCACCACCGAACAGCGTCACCACCTGACAGCGGGTCGTCTCCGAGTCGGGGCAGCCGGCCTTCTCCAGCTCGGCGATCTTCGCGTCGCGCGCTTTGGTCAGCGCCTCTCCGGTCTGCGATCCGATCGCGCCTATCACATCGGGCGTGACGTCCGAGATCATGGTGACCACTTCGGCCTGCTGACCCGGACATTTGAGCTCGGCATCGCGCCGGTCCGCGACGAACCCATTGAGCAGATAGTCGGCAGTCTCGTTCGAATTGTCGAACAGGCAGCTCGCGACACAATGGTGGTTGGTCAGGATCAATCCATCGGGCGATACGAAGCTGGCCGAACAGCCGCCCGTAAGTCGCACAGCCGAATTGCGCACCGTATCGAGCCACGCCTGATCGGGAGCCCAGCCATACTGCTCGCGGACCTGTTCGGCTGGAAAACCGTCGAACGTCCACATGCCTTCTTCTGCCATAGCAGGTTGCGAAGCCAGCGCACAAATGGCGGTGGCGGCAAAAAGTGCGTTTCGATTGATTTGCATCTGACTGTTCCTCCTGGACCGCAAACTGGTTCGAGGGCGGTCATGCGATCTGTAAGATGGCCGCTCTTGGCGAAATGTTAGACCTCTTCCGCGCCTTTGCGCCAGTCTTCTGGCAAATTCAGCGCTACTGATGCCCTGACCTCGCGCTGGCCTTCGGGGCTCGGAATTTTCGCCGATCTAGGCCGCCCACGGGCCTGTAATGGCAAGAGTCCGCGTCGGTGAATATGCGTTGACGAAGAACCACTTACCGTCGGGCGAAAAACATCCGCCTGCCAGTTCTGTCTGCATGCGCAGGCGACCCAGAGTATAAGCCCGGCCATCGGGCGTAATACCGCGAAGATGGTTATCGACCACTTCGGTATACTGGTCTTCACAGACAATCAGATGGCCGTTCGGACCCACGGTGAGATTGTCGCCGTAGTTGAACTGGTCTTTGCTCTGGCTTTCGAAAAATAGTTCGATCTGGTCGGGTTCGCCGCTAGTGCCGGGGACAAGTCGCAAGATCTGGCCGAGCTTTCGCTGGCCACCATTCGTTGAGCAGACGAATATTTCGTCTGTTCCCGTGTGGATGCCTTCACCCCTTGCGACGAGGGCGGCACCCTTTGCCGCAGCCCGGCTTCGCAGGTCGTCATTCGGGGATTCGACATCGTCGCAATCGATCCAGCGTACGGTGTGACGAAACCCGACTGCCATGTCGGCTGACGTCCAGTTGCGCGTGTCCGATAGGCCCTCCAAGACCATCGCCTGCAGCAGCCCGCCGTCGCCAAGGCGCCCTGGGGTGGTCGGAACGAAACGGTAGAGCACGCTGTCGTCACGATCTTCGCTTAGATAAACGATTCCCGTTCTCGGATCGATACAAGCCGCTTCATGATTGAAGCGGCCCATGGCTTTCAGGGGAACCGCATCGATCAGGCCGGTCGCATTGGCCGGAACTTCGAACACCCAGCCATGATTTTCAGCGAGACCTTCGCCGAAACGCTGGCCCGGGCCCGTGGGTGCTTCTTCACAGGTCAGCCAACTTCCCCACGGCGTGATGCCGCCCGAACAGTTGCGGATCGTCCCTGCAAGCGAGCGGAACTCGCGCTTTACCTCGAGTGTGGTTGCATCGAGTACGATGGATGTGGTCCCGCCAGGCACGATAGCGCCGTCGCGTGTTCCGAAACCTTTGGCGAGAACGCCGCCGGCATCATCAGCCGGCACCAGTTCGTGGTTGCGGATGAGCACAATTTCGTCGTTGCCGAGCGAGAAACAGCCCATGCCATCGGCCTTGTCGGGCACGGTGCAGCCATCGGTCATCGCATTCCCTAGGCTCGACAGGAGCCGGTAGGAAAAGCCGCGGGGAAGGTCGAGCATTCCTGCAGGATCGGGAACCAGTGGACCGTAATCCGCGAATGATGACGGCGCCGAGGTCAGCGGAGCCGATCGGCCTGTGCAACCATTCAACAACAACCCGGAAAAGGCCGCGCCGGTGGCACCGATGAAATTGCGGCGGTTCAGTAGCATCAGAATTCTCTCTTACCCGGTGACCGGAAACGGCCCTTTAGCGGCGATGCTCGCTATGGCCAACGCTCCTCTGAAAGGCAGCGGCATGACAACGGTTTAGTAATTCCGCGATGGGCGCGGTTAGTCATCGCTGCGGCTGGTCGCCACGAGCTAGTTAATTTTCGCGCTCATTTACGGACACGGGCTGTTTTGTCGTGACGGGGTTAGGGCTTGGGGAAGGGGTGAGCTCCCGATCCAGTTCCTTTGCTTTGCTTTCTATCTCGTCTTGGGCAATCTCGTACCGCTCATCGAACGACTTCTCCCGTTCGCAAGCTGACAGTGCGAGCGGAAGCAGAATTGCAAGCCGTCGCATCAGTAATTCTTCCGATAACGCACGTTCACATTGGTAGCCCCCGAACCACCGGCTTGGCTGAGGATCGACAGGAACGGTGTCAGGCTTACTTCAAGCTGTGTTGCGGTGAACCCCCGCGCATCGGTGATGAATTCCACATAGATGTCGTCGGTCAGATACTGACCTGCGGCGAGCGCCGTCCCGCGGCCGTTGGTATCGTCGGGCCCAAGAATGCGGAGCCGGTCTACGCCAGTTGCCGAGCGCAGCTTCCCAAGGGGATTGAGGCCGCCGCCACTCCCGCGCAGCGAATTGAGCGAGGCTGCCAATTGCACTGCCTGTATGGTCGAAAGATTACCGATCGAACTACCGAACAGAATGCGTGACACGATTTCGTCCTGCGGTAATCCCGGAACGCTCGAGAAGGCGATCTGCGGGTCGTAAGCACGGCCCGACACATTGACGTTGACGACGACGTCCTCGATGTCGTCCGTCGCCGTGAGCTGAATTACAGGATCGATGGACGTCCCACCGGTAAAGTCTACTCGACCTTCGCTCAATTCGAACGACCGGCCGGCAAACCCAAGCGTTCCCCGCACGAGCTCGACCTCGCCCGAAACGCGGGGTGCGGTGCTGGTTCCACCGAGCCGCATGTCGGCACTCCACTCGGATTCGAGACCCATGCCAGATACATAGAGCTGCTCGGGAGCACGCAACGCGATATCGAGCCTCAGCTGGTCGAAGAGCCCTGGCTGTGGCTGGGCGGGCTCCTCACCGGTTATCCGCTTAGGGCCGCGCGGTGGCTTGAATCGCACGCCGGTCAGTTCGGGCACTTCGGCCGAACCCTGACGGATGATCTGGTAGCGTGTTTCCGGCAGTGTGATTTCGCCGGAGAGCAGGGCGGTTTCGCCCGCAGCCTTTGCCAGGCGCAGATTGCCTGTGGCGGTGGCAGCAAGGGCGTCGCTCCGAGCCAGCCGAGCGTTGTTCAGCGTGACGTCGACGTTCATAGGATAACCGCTCGCCTCGGCAAGGCTGATAAAACCCTGCGCACTTACCGATCCGTCACCGGCCGTCGCCGTCAAACGCTCAATGGCGAAACGATCACCAGTGAATTGGCCTTCGATTGCCATGTTCGACAATCTCGTCCCATAGGTCTGGTTCTCGTAAGTAAGACTGTTCGCGCGCACGATCCCCGACAGCTGCGGGCTTTGTACCCGGCCGGAGAAATCTGCCGCCACGCCGATCGGCCCGGACAGGCGCTGATCGGGCTGGCCGGCGAACGAGAACAGCGTATCCGCTGGCCCGTTGTAACGGATGCCGCCATCCAGCGGAGCTGCGAGAAGCCGGGTAGTCCAGCTACCCGAGCCGGGGGGCAGCGGCCTCAGGGATGCATTCAGGCGACCGATTACGCTGCCACGACGACGCATGACCGCGCGCGCTTCACCGCCATCTGGAAGCAGCTTGCCCACGAAATTGATATCGAGCGGCTGGCTAACCGAAACCGCCGTCGTACGGCTGAAATTCGCGATCTGCAGCCGGGCATCGGCGCGGGGGAATGCAGAAGCATTCGGCTGGTCGAAATCCAGACTGCCGGTCGCACTGCCGTTGATACCAAGACCGGGTACGAACGCTTCGACGATTGAGAGATCGAGCGAATCCAGACGGCTCTGTATTTTCATCCCCTCGCCGTAAGTGCCAGCCAATCGAATGTTTCCGCGACCGAAATCGATCCGCGTGGGCAGCAGTTCATAGTCGTTCTCGCCCGGGACGATGCGCGCCGGACCGACTGTGGCGAATTCGACACCACGTACCCGTCCTTTGAGTGCGGCGCGCCAGAGATCTGGCTTAAGCTCGGCATTCGCGGCGACACGGAACGGAACGCCGCTAACCCCTTCCGCCAGAATGCGCGCAGTCCCGTTGCCATCGCGATAGTCGATCTTCGCTCGTGCCGCAGCAAGGTTGAGGCTCCCGAACGTGGTCTGGGAAAGTTGGGCATCAGCAACGACATAGGGCTGTTCGTAAAGAACGATCCGTGCATCGATGATTGCCGATCCGATCGCCAAATTGGCAGGGCCGGGAAGCACGGTATTCTGAGCACGAAGGTTCACGAGTGCCTGCTGGTATTCGCCGGCTGCATCAAGCCGGACGACACCCGCAACGCCTCGACCATTGGCGTCGAGACGGCCTGCAAACGGTCCAGCCGGAGTTTGTCTAAGCGAACCGGCAAAGCCGATGCCCGCCAGATCGGCGTTGTTGATGTCGAGCGTAAGCTGATCGCCCATTCCGAGCACCACATCCGCGGTAAGCGGGCCGTAATCGGTATCGCCGGTGGCGGCGAGGCGATACCCATTGGGAGCCCCTGTGATATTCGCACGTAAATTTGCCAGACCGATGCCCAGATCGGGTCGCTCTGCCGTAACAATCGCGTCGGGATCGCTGAGTGTGCCAGCCACTCTCACTCCGATACGGCCATAGGCATCGGTGACCCCATCCGCGTTCAGGGCCAGTCTTCCATCGGGCGCGTAGAAACCGCTGCCCCCTGTGATGCGCGCGGCTGGGGCACGCAGGGACAGGTTCGAAAATCGGATTATTCCGTCCGGCCCATAGCGAACGTCGCTTGCCGCGACCGCATTGCCGCCGAGAAAGTCGCGCACGCCCTCGTTAAACAGGCTCGTTGATCGCGCGCGAACGCGGCCGGCCATTGCGAAGCCGCCGTCCTGCGATTCAAGATCGACATCGGTTTCGATGTTGAAGATCCCGACGCTTTCGACCCGGTAATTGTCGATCTTGCCGTCGATGGCACCGGTGTAGAGCCCGGTCGACGTATCCGCGAGCAGGATCACGCCCGCATCGATCCGGTCCGAGCGGATGCGCATATTGTCCGACAGGATGCGGGTGCCGTCGATGGCGAAATCCCCGGCCAGACGGACATTGCGCAAGGTTCCGCCAGCCACCGTGTCCAACCCGACGATGCGGGACACGCTGGCATCGACCGGGATCATGATCCGCTCTGCATCGACTGTCGCTTCCCCGCTGGCGCGCAGGTTTTCGAGCCCCATGTCATTCATCGACAGGCGGTTGGCATTGATTGCATATTCGACACGCGGCGTGGCGAATTCGCCATTGAGTGTCAGCAAGGCGCGCAGGCCACTTCCACGAAGGTTCTCGGCCATTGCCGAAGGTTTCAGCAGCACGAAGGACAGCGCCAGATCGTCGAAGCTGTTGTCCGACAGATCGACGAGGCCGTTCGTGTTCAGCCGAAATGCGTCGCTGTTCAGATTGCCGTCGAGCGTAACCCGGCGCTCATCCAGGGCGGCAGACATCTGAATATTCATCACCGGGCCGAGAAGGGCTGCGGTCGGTCCTTCGAACATGCGCGCGATGCGGGTCGGGCCGCGCACGGCAAAGGTGCCGTGGCGGGCTGTGATCTGCAAACGCGCGAGCTCACTATTGGCGAGATTGGCGTCGAGGCGCCCGTTCCAGGCGTCCCAGTTGCCGGCGCCGTCAAGTTGGACCCGAAGCGGCTCGGTAAGGCCGGCCATCGCGGCGATCACCCCGTTGCCCGGGGCGTCGAGGTCGAGCTTCAGATCGAGCTTGTTGTCTTCGGGGACGGCGTCGACAACCAGCGCAACGCGATCGCCGCCTGCCCGGTTTCTGCCTGAAATGGTTGCGGCATCGAACGTCGCCTGCGCCCGGCCATCGGCTATATGCGCCTTGCCCGCGAGCGAAGCGACGCGGGGTTCACCGCTGACCGGCGCCTCGGCCACGAAGCGGTCGATTCGCAATTCGCCGATATCGATATCGTAATCGGGCAGCAAAGGGGCGTCCGACGGGGGCGTCTCGGCGAATTCCGGAAGGCGCTGCAAGGTAACCAGCCGCGATGTGAGCGAGCGGATGTCGATATGGCTGCCGATGAAGGCGAATGGGCGCCAATCCATTCGTAGTTCGGGCGATGTCAGGAAAACACCCTTCGGATCGGACAGTGACACGTCGTGCAGGATCATCTCGCCATACAGCGATCCCTCGATACGGCCGACGCCGATCTCCATGCCGTTCTCGAATTCGAGAGCGGCAATCTGATCGGCGACGAAGCGCTTGCCCGGCCCCGTGTTGAGACCAAGCAGCAAGGCTGCCACCAGGAGGACGAGGCCGCCGATGACGATACCGGCCCATTTCGCCACCTGGCGAGCACGGTTGTCATGGTGGCGGACGGTTTCCGTTTCCTCGGCCATCAGAATGCCTGCCCGATCGATACGTAAACGGCGAATTTGCTTTCGCCCGGGCGCCTGTCGAGCGGCATGGCGAGATCGATCCGCAAGGGTCCGAAATTGGTATAATAGCGCCCGCCGATCCCTGCTCCGAACCGCAGGTCGCTGAAATCAGGCAGCGTGTCTTCGTATACCTGGCCAGCATCGACGAATCCGACAACACCGAAATTGCCGAAGCGATAGCGCACTTCGGCTGCGGCCTCGTTGAGACTGCGCCCCCCCAAGGGGCGGTAGATGAAGGGATCGGCGGATTCGTCCGGATCGTCTGGATCGAAATCGGGATTGTCGAGCACCACGCGCGGTCCGAGCTGCTGATAGCCGAAGCCGCGCACGGAACCGCCGCCACCGGCATAAAAACGCCGCGACGGCGCCAGATCAAATCGCTCGATACCCTGGATTGTGCCAACACGGACGCGGCCGGCAAGGGTGATCGCGTCGGTCGGCGAGAAATAGGCCGAACCATCCAGACGTGCGCGGACGTAAGGTGTGAAACCGTCCTGCAACGAACCTTCCGGTTCGATGATCGCGGTGATCTTGAAGCCTTCGGTGGCGTCGAGCAGGCTGTTGGTCCGATCGATCCCGGCTTGGCCTATCAACCCGCCGATAAAGAAGGTTCGCCGTGATAGGTCCTGAAGGGCAAAATCGTAATCCTGCTCGTTCGTACCGATCAGCTGGACGCCGTAGGCATAGGTGAACGGCTTCTGCCAGATATTGGTCGAATCGTAACTGATCAGCGCCGAAAGCCGCCCGGTGAAGGCTTCATACGCATCGTAATTGCTGTGCAGGGCTTCGGCCGTTGCCTGGAATGTGCGATCTCTCTGTCCGGCGTTGGACCGACGGAAGGTTACCCCGGCGCCCTGTTCCTGTGTGCCAACCACACCGCGACCGATGAGCGCACCCTCGGGCGGGAAAAGGTTCCGATGGGTCCAGCTGCCCTCGACGCGGAACCCTTGCCCGGTGCCAAACCCTGCACTTCCCGCCAGAGTTCGCGGTGGGCCAGCTTCCTGCTCGACGAGAATGTTCGCGTATTCGGTGCCTTCGCCGGCCGGTTCGCCAGTTTGCTGGGGCAGTACGGATACGGTGTTGAACAGTCCTGTCGCGACCAGCGCCTGCCGTAGATCGTCGACCATGCGGCTGTCGTAAATTTCGCCCTGCTCGAACCGGGCCAGCACGCCGACATGCTCTGCATCGAACGCCAGGTCGCCAGTGGTCTGGATTTCTCCGAAGCGCGACCGCGGGCCGGTTGTAACGGGCAGTGTATACACACCGTCGCCCGTCTCTTGGTCCAGAAGAATGTCGCGCTGGCCGATTTCCGCGAAGGGATAGCCGTTTTCCGGCAGGGCAACGGCGACATTCGCCTCCGCGCCCTGAACCCGCGCCGCGACGATCGGATCGCCAGTCTTGAGAACCAGATTTTTGCGGATCAGGTCCGGGGGCTCGGTCGGATCAGCGTCGATCACAATGTCGGAAAAGGAATATCGCGGTCCCGGCAGGACATCCATCACTGCAGTAAGCGACAGTCCATCGCCTTCGCCGGTCCGATCGATTTGTGTGGCTGCGCGCGCCTCGTACCAGCCTTCCGAGGCAAGGATGCGCTGCATCAAGGCGCTGTCTTCCGTCAGCCGGGCGGTGATCTGTGCGACATTCGCCGCTTTGCCATCCCCGTCTTCCAGCGCGGAGAGGCTATCAAACTGGTCGCGCAGGCTGGTGGCCGTCTCTTCGTCTGCAGCTTCGAGGCCGTTGACGCGGACGGAATAGGCGATCTCTGTGGTTTCGGTATCGGTTGCGTCCTGTGCAAACTCGACAGGCTCCACATTGAATTGATCCAGCGGGGGAAGGGGGGCGGCCAGTTCGGCATCGCGAATGGGCGCATCGCCGATTTCTTCCACTGCATCCCCATCGGCGAGGGTTGGGTCGCCAAGCGGGGCGTCCTGACCCTCGGCAGGAGCAGCGCCAGCCTGTTCCTGGACAACTCTCCGTTCGAAGTCTTCGATCGATTCCAACGGCGCGTCCAGGGCGGGATCGTTCGAAGAGTCGAGTTCGGGGATAGTTTCGTCGAACTCCTCCTCGCTGATGACCGGCTCGACTTGCGGAAGGTTCGCATCGGCGGGCGGGGCCGGAACGTCGAGTTCGCTTGTCTGGCCGACCGTGGCATCGGTGCTTTGCGCCACTGCCGGAACCGCAACCAGTGCCATCGCCAAGGCCAGAGCCGATGATGCACTGCGACGCGCGGGGGCACATTTGCCCCGCGGCGGTGTTTCAACAGCAAAGGGCATATCGACAACCATAGAAAGCGACCCAACGTGCAAAGCGAAGGAAGAATCGGATCAACGCCAGGCGGTCAACACGCTCCCGATGAGGTCGAAAATCCCACCCTCGACATGGAGTCATCCTCCAAAGACGCGCCCGGTGCAACCGCTAAAAGCCCTTTGCAGATGCCGAAAGCCGCTTGGAAACAGATTCTTAGGCGGGTGTGGACGATGTGGGGATTCCACAATCTGTCGCTTTTGGGGGCAGGTGTGGCATTTTTCACCTTCCTTGCGCTTACTCCGCTGATAGCTGCGACCGTCATGGTTTATGGCCTGGTCGGCAATGTCGATACCGTGCATACCCAGATGCAGACGATCATCGAAGTGGTGCCGAGCGAAGTTGCTACGGTCATCGAAGATCAGCTCATGGGCGTCGTGACCGCAAATGCAGGCGTCACGGGGTTTGCCCTTGCGATTGCTCTGATATTTGCGATCTACGGCGGAATGCGTGCTGCCAACGGGCTTATCGGCGCGCTCAACATCATCAACGAGGAACACGAAACCCGTGGTTTCATTTCGCGGACCCTTCGCGCTGCCGCTCTGACACTGGCAGCAATCCTGGTGGCGTTGACCGGGTTGATCAGCAGCGGGATGTTCGCGTGGCTGCAAACGCAGGCGGGCGGACTTTTCGGCCCGGCCGCCGAATTCGCGATCAAATGCGTGACCTGGATCGCCTCGATACTGCTCGGAAGTGTAGGGTTCGCTCTGATCATGCGGTACGGGCCGGACCGCAAACCTGCCCAGTGGCGTTGGCTTGCTCCCGGTGCGATGCTTGCCACGGTGCTTTGGATAGCCGTCTCGTTCGGCTTTTCGTTCTACGTGGCCTATGTAAGCGACTACAACGCGACGTATGGGTCGCTATCTGCCATCGTTGTGTTCCTAATGTGGCTGTTTCTATCGGCCTACGGGGTCCTCGCGGGAGCCTTGCTGAATGCAGAAATCGAACGACAGACGGCAGTCGACAGCACGATAGGAACGCCGAAGCCTGCCGGCAGCCGCGGTGCGGTTCTCGCAGATGTGGCAGAGGGCGATCTCACGATCGCGCAGTGGATGGAAAAGGCCGAACGAAGAGCCGTGAACAGGCATCTCCAGACGAGCAGACTGAAGTCACTTGTGAAGTCGTCAGCCTAGCAAGCTTCGTATCGCAATCGAGCATGGCGGGTTACGATCATGCGTTAAATGAAGAAGGGCCCGGCATCGTGAGATGCCGGGCCCTTCCTTGTCAGGATTTATGCCGATTAGAATTCGGCGCGGACCGTGACGCCGTAGGTCCGCGGTTCGGCCAGGAAGGCCGAATAGGTCTGCTGTTCCGCAACGAACGGCGTATTGAAGGCGACCTGCGTGTAATCGGTGTCGAACAGGTTCTGCACCCAACCTTCGACCGAGAAGCTGCCGCCGATATTGGTCACGCCGATCCGTCCATTGACCACGACAAAGCCATCCTGCTCCTTGCCGTACAGCAGGTCCGACCCGGTGTTGTAATCGCTGGTCATACGGGCATTCACGAAGAAGAGGCCGCGCATGCCGCTATCACCGATGGGCGGGGTCCAACTGAGTGACGACGTCGCTACGATCTCGGGAGCATTGGACATATTGTCGCCCGGAAGCAGACGCAGCGCCGGATCGAGCGGGGTTCCGTCCTCGTTGCCGATCAGATTGTCGGCAAAGCTGGTATCGGCGTAAGTGAGGCCAAGTGTTGCAGTGAGGTCGCGGACCGGAGACAGGTTCGCTTCGATCTCGACACCCTTGGCGACCACGCCGGGCTTGGTCCGATCGCTGGCACATGCGCCAGTCGCCGCGCTGTTGTCACGATCTGCTCCGCCCAGATCGTCCTTACAGGCGTTGATGTTCTGCACGAGGAAGACGGAACCGTTGAACGTGTTCAACTGGAAGTTCGTGAATTCCTGACGGAACGCGGCAACGCTGACGCCGAACTGGCGGGTCTGATACTTCGCACCGATTTCGAAGGCATCGACGGTTTCTTCCTCGAACTGCAAGTTCGTCGGATCCAGCGTGTTCACATTGAACGCTACCGGGGTCGTCAGCGCCGAGCGGTCGAGATTGAAGCCGCCAGCCTTGTAGCCGCGCGAGTAAGAACCGTAGAACAACAGGTCCGGAGTGGCCTTGTAGCTCAGGATCGCCGTGCCGGTGAATTGATCTTCGTCGCGAGTATCGGCGAGCGATACGCCGTCCAGTTCCGAAGTCGAATTGCCCTGACACGACAGTGAGATGATACCGCCTGCTAGGCCAGCCAAACTCGGGACCCCAAGCAGGGAGCCCAGAAGGGCGCGGTTCTGCGGGCAGATGACGTTGTCGTTGCCGAACGATGCGTTGAAGTCCTTCGTTTCATTTGTGTAACGAAGACCCAACGTCAGATCGAGCTTGTCGGTAATGTGGACGATATTGTGAGTGAAGAGCGCAAAGTTTTCGCTCTTCTGATTGTACACATCGCCCGTGCCGCCAAGATCGTTGATCTGGGCCAGATTGTCCAAGCCGGCAAAAATCAGCGGGGTTGCGGCACCAAACGCGCCCGCACCGCCGTTCGCGGCCAGCAGCGCTGCGCGTCCACCAGCGCTTAGACATCCGGTGCTGAGTGGCGAGGCAAGCGCTGGATTGACAGCGTTCACGACGCGGCACGGAGCGAATGCTCCATATTGTGTGCCGAACCTCAGATTGTCGCGGGTCTCCAGCTTTTCATTGGCGTAGAAGCCGCCGACCAGCCAGTCGATGCGGTCATCGAGCAGCGAACCGTTGAACCGGAGCTCTTGCGTGAATGTCTTGAACTCGCGCGCACCGGCATTCGGCCCCGGAGCGCGATACAGGATATCGACCTGGGTATAGTCCGTGTCCGAACCCTGGAAGTTGGAATAGTCGCGATAGCCGGTGATCGACGTCATCGTAACGTTGCCGAAGTCCCAATTGACTTCGCCGGAGATACCGTAATCCTCGGTTTCACCCTGATAGCTGCGTCCCGGGGTCACGTAGATGTCGCGGTTGAACGTCGACTGGTTAAGCGCCCGCGGGTCCTGGCCGAGTGCCAGCAACACCGGGATGATCGGATTGGCCGTGCTTGTCAGTGCAGGCGTCAGCGATCCGGGATAGTCGAACTTTGCATCGGCTGATGTCGGAGGCAGATCGTCCGACAGTCGTGCAAGCGGAGCGAAGCTGGGCTGTACGAAGGTAGCGGCGCAGCACGCCTCGTCCTTCTTCGAGTAATCACCGACGAGCCTGATGCTGAGATCCGACGTCGGCTCGAACAGCAACTGTCCGCGAATGAGGTAGCGATCGCGATCGTTCACTCTCGTGTCGTTGACGACATCGTTATAGAACCCATCGCGCTGGAAATAGACACCGTCGACACGCGCAGCCACCGTTTCGCCCAAGGGCGCGTTGATGCCGCCTTCGACACGAATGGCATCGTAATTGCCGTAGGTGAAAGCGCCATAACCCGAAAATCCGTCCATCTCGGGCGGGGCGGTATAGATATTGATCAAACCGGCCGACGAGTTGCGGCCGCCGAGCGTGCCCTGAGGGCCGCGCAGGATTTCGACGCGATCGAGTGGTCCGAGTTCGGAGAGGGCATTACCCGAGCGCGAGCGATAGACACCGTCGATGAACACCGCGACGGAGCTTTCGAGGCCAGGGTTGTCGCCAACCGTGCCGATGCCGCGGATACGGGCAGAGCCGTTGGATTCGTTACCGGTCGAAGAAATGAGCAGCGACGGCGCAACCTGGTTCATGTCGCGAATGTCGGCGACACCGGATTTCTGCAGCGTTTCCGCGGTCACGGCCGAAACGGCCACCGGCACATCCGACAGGGTCTGGTCACGTCCCTGCGCGCGAACGATGATGACATTACCGTCATCGACATCCGCCGCGGCGACAAGATCGGTATCCTGTTCCGTGGTCGTCGTGTCCTGAGCCGAAGCAGCGGATGGCGCAAAGGCCATCGCCCCCGCCAGTGCTCCGAGGGCGCATTGTTGGCGTAGATTGAATCTTTTCATCGGTTTCTCCTCTCCGTGCGGGCGCGCCTTATCCGGCGCATACCCTTGCCTCGAATCTCAAGGGAAAATGCTCATTTATGTCAAGGTGCAACGGTCCAACGTGCCGGATTGTTCGTCGAATTGCGTACCGCTGTTTCGAAATTGCCGCACTAAAGCAGCCTCAATCGAGCGATCCACCGTCCGCGGCCGTTTTGCGCAGATGCTCGCTAATCGGAAGACCGTGTCTGTCCAGCCCCTCGACTACCGTTTCGAAACCGATGGTCTTCGCCCAGAACATCGGTCCGCCCGTATAGAGCGGCCAGCCATAGCCGTTGATCCACACCACATCGATGTCGCTGGCGCGCTGCGCCATGCCTTCTTCGAGGATCTTCGCGCCTTCGTTGACCATGGGATAGAGCAGCCGCTCGCGGATTTCGTCCTTTGAAATCTCGCGCTGTTCCTTGCCCTCCTTGGCAGCGAAATCGGCAATGATCTGCTTCACTTCGTCCGACGGCGTTCGGTTGCGCGCTTCGTCATAGTCGTAGAAGCCTTTGCCAGCCTTCTGCCCGAAGCGGCCCGCCGCACACAGGGCTTCGCGCACGGTGGTCACCTTGCTCGGATCGCGGTGCCAGCCGATATCGATCCCGGCCAGATCGCCCATCTGGAACGGCCCCATCGGAAAGCCGAATTCCAGCAGAACGTCGTCGACATCCCAGTAATTCGCGCCTTCCATGATCAGCGCATTGGCCTGTTCCTGACGCTTGGAAAGCATGCGATTGCCGATGAAGCCGGGGCAGACGCCGGACACTGCGGCCACTTTCCCGATCTTCTTGGACAGCTTCATCACCGTCGCGAGCACATCGTCGCGCGTTTCCTTGCCGCGCACGACTTCCAGCAGCTTCATGACATTGGCGGGCGAGAAGAAGTGCAGGCCGACGACATAGCCGGGCCGCTTGGTGGCCGTGGCGATTTCGTCGATGTCGAGATAGCTGGTGTTGGAGGCAAGGATCGCGCCGTCCTTCACCACTTCGTCGAGCTTGGCGAATACCTTCTTCTTCACGTCCATATTCTCGTAGACGGCTTCGATCACGAGATCGCAATCGGCCAGATCGTCATAGGACAACGTCGGAGTGAGCAGGCCCATGGCGGTATCGACCGCCTCCATCGTCATGCGGCCTTTCTTGGCGGTGTTCTCGTAATTCTTGCGCATGGTGCGCGTGCCGCGATCGAGCGCGTCTTCCGCCATTTCCAGGATCGTCACCGGAATGCCGGCCGACAGGAAATTCATCGTGATGCCGCCGCCCATCGTGCCGGCGCCGATGACGCCGACCTTCCTGATCGGGATCAGCGGCGTGTCCTTGGGCACATCGTCGATCTTGTTGGCAGCGCGTTCGGCGAAGAAATAATGGCGCATGGCCGCGCTCTGCGTGCCGCCCATCAGCTTGCCGAACAGTTCGCGTTCCTTCTTCACGCCGTCGGCATAGGACAGTTCGCCTGCCGCCTTGACCGCCTCGATCGCGGCATTGGGCGCATCGAAACCGCGGATTTTGCGTGCTTGCGAGGCGCGGAAACGGTCGAATAGGTCCGGATCGCGAACGCCGTCTTCATTGGCCTTGCCTTCCGATGCGCGCGGGACCGGCTGGCCGATCTTCGATTTGGCAAAGGCGATGGCGTCTGCCTCAAGGCTGTCTTCGCCCACCAGCGCGTCGAGCAGTCCGATTGCTTCGGCCTTCTTCGCAGGTATCGGATTGCCGCCGACCACGAGGGGGAGGGCGGCCTCCGCCCCGACAAGGCGCGGCAGGCGCTGCGTGCCAGCGGCGCCCGGAATCAGTCCCAGCTTCACTTCGGGCAGGCCGAGCTTTGCCGAAGGCACGGCAACGCGGTAATGGCAGGCCAGCGCAACCTCGCAGCCGCCTCCCAGCGCCGTCCCATGGATGGCCGCGATGACCGGCTTGTCGCTCGCTTCCATCGCATCCAGCGTTTCCGGCAAATTGGGGCCGACCGGCGGCTTGCCGAACTCGGTGATATCGGCACCGGCAAAGAAGGTCTGACCGTCGCAGCGGATCACGACGGCCTCGACACCGTCGTCTGCCAGCGCTTCCGCGATCGCGTCCTTCAGCCCGGCACGCACTGCCTCGCCGAGTGCGTTGACCGGGGGATTGTCGGAAATGACGACAAGGACGTTATCGTGGCGTTCGGTGCGAATAGGGGAAGTCATGGACGGTCTCCATCGGCATAGCTGTCGGTTAGGGCGGAATAGATCAGCGTCTTCAATTGACGGCGGATCGGGTAGGTCGACGAAGGGTAGACCTGCGTCATGAATACCATGGTGATCCGTTCGACCGGATCTACGAAGAAGGCGGTCGAATATGCGCCGCCCCAATAGAATTCGCCTTCGCTCGACGGCATTAGCGTCTTCGACGGGTCGATAACCATGGCAAAGCCAAGGCCGAAACCGGTTCCGGCATTGTTGGCTTCGGAAAACAGGCTGCTCGACATTTCGGTCAGGTCGGCATTGTTCGGCAAGTGGTTGGTACGCATCAACCGTATGGTTTTTGGGCTAACGATGCGCGCGCCGTCCAGTTCTCCGCCATTCAGCAGCATGGTCGAAAACCGGTGGTAATCGGCAATCGTGCCGATCAGCCCGCCACCGCCGCTGTCGAAGGCGCCCGGCTCGTTCAGTTTGCTGGTCGCACCGGCATTGATCATCTTGGGCGCATGGCCCGGTTGGTAGGCATAGGCATCGACCAGCCGCTCGCTTTGTCCCTCGGCCACGCCGAAATGCGTGTCTGTCATCCCCAGTGGTGCGAAAATGTGCTTTTCGAAATAATCGCCAAGCCGCATTCCGCTGATCCGTTCGACGGCAACGCCCAGCACATCGGTGGAAACCGAATAATTCCAGCCGGTCCCCGGTGCGAACTCCAGCGGCAGCTTCGACAGCTTCTCGATAAAGGCATCGCTATCGAGGTGATCCCGGGCGAAATCGAAATTGTTCTCGCGATAGGCCGCATCGATATTGTTGCGGTTCTGCAGTCCGTATGTGAGGCCGGACATATGCGTCAGCAGGTCGACGAAACGCATCGCGCCGGCAGGCTTTCCGGGCGCAAACGGGATCGCCCCGCCGCCGCCAGCATAGACCTTCAGGTCGGCAAATTCGGGGAAGATGCGCGCAACCGGTTCTTCCAGCGCAACCTCGCATTGCTCGACCAGCTGCATGAAAGCGATCGATGTGACGGGTTTGGTCATGCTGGCGATACGGAACAGGGCGTCATCGCGCAGTTCGCGCTTGTCGTCTCCCATCGAACCTAGCTTGGTGTAATGTACGGGCTGTCCGTCCCGCGCGATGACCAGCTGGGCATTGGGCAAGCGCCCGCTGTCGATATAAGTCTTGGCAAGGAAGGGTGCGATTCGCGCCAGTCGCTCGTCATCGAATCCCAGTGTTCCGGCGTCTGCCAGCTCGAACATTCCTGTCTCCTCTCCGCGCATACCTATGCTTCGGTTTTGTACGAATAGCGGATTCATCTGTTCTTGCCACCCTCATACCTCAACTTCGAACACGGCTTGCGTGTCGGGGTTGGACGGGTGTAGCTTGTGCATTGGAGAGAGAGAGTCGCCCGACAGAGGCGACAGCAAGAGGGGATTGGGATGAGCGAGCTTGCGCGCGCAATGGCGATCGTGTGGCCTTTTGGCTGGCGGGCAGGGACTGGCAACGCTCACCGATTGCGACTTTCCGATGGCAAGCTACACCGGTGCAACAGCCTCCCGACATCCCCGGGAAATAGGGTGCTCGGCATCGCCATGCGCATCTTCGCCTCATGAGCCGCGCACCCAACACCCGCAAGTTCGGGGAAAAACGCGATGCCATCGTCAATGCGGCGTCGATCCTGATCAATGATGCGGGCGTGCAGGCAACGACGCTTGCGGATGTTGCACAGGCCATCGGGCTGAATGCGACCAGCGTGACCTATTATTTTCCCCGCAAGGAACAACTCGTCGTCGCGGTCTATGACGAAACGCTCACCCTGATGGAGCGGATGGCGGCAGAGGCGCTGGAACAGGATAATCCGGCGGCTCGGCTGCGCCATTTCATCGCCGCCCATGTCACCCTTCGCAAACGCATCCGCGCGGGCGAACGGGGACTGACCACTGCATTGTCCGAAATCCGCACGCTCGACAGGGCGGCCTATGACGCGCTGATGGCTCATTACCTGCGGGTTGTGGACCTGGTACGGCGGTTCTTTGGCGATTGGGCTGACCGGGAAGAACGGGCGTTGTTTTCGGCGCGCGCCCATATCCTTCTCGAAGCGATGATGTGGTGGCCGGTCTGGTCGCTGCGCTATTCCGTTCTCGACTTTTCACGGATCGAGGATCGCCTGTTCGATATCCTCGCTTACGGTCTGCCAACGACGCGCGGACTGGTCGATCCCCAGCAACTCGTCGGCAATTGGCGCACGTCGGATGATGAACAGGCCGGGCAGAACGAAGCGTTTCTGCGGGCTGCTACGGTGACGATCAACGAGCGCGGCTATCGCGGCGCGTCGGTCAGTCGCATTGCCGAAAGCCTCAATGTGACCAAGGGCAGCTTCTATCACCATCACGAGGCGAAGGACGATCTGGTACTCGCCTGCTTCCAGCAGAGCTATGATCGCCTGTCGGCCGTCCAGATCGCCGGGCGCGACATCGAGACTGATTACTGGACTCGATTGTCGAGTGTCCTTGCCGAACTGATCGATCTGCAGTTTTTCGATGGTACGCCGCTATTGCGCACCACGGCGCTTCAGGCGCTCGATGCCGAACATAAGGAAGATGTCGTTACGCGGTCCAATCGGCTGGCACGGCGCTTCGCGGGCATGCTTATCGATGGGGTCGCGGATGGCTCGGTCCGCGCGATAGATCCGCTCGTGGCCGGGCAGGTGCTGATGTCCACGGTCAACTCGGCCTATGATGCACGGCATTGGGCGGCACGTTTCGATAAGAGCGAAGATGCGGTGAAGACCTATCTGTCGGTCATGGCGCAGGGGATGATCACGGCGCCTGCGTAAAGGTCGGCCGGTACGCCGTGTCCCGTCGAGGCCGAACGAAGATATCGCCCGTTCTTAAAGGAAGAGGCGCCCGCGATATGCGCAATATCGCGGGCGCCTCTTTTGTCGTCAGTACTTGCTCAACCGGGCAAAGCGATCCCGGAGATAGCTCGATGAACCCCAGGACGATTCCAGCACTCGGGCACGCTTCAGGTAGAAGCCGACATTATATTCATCGGTCATCCCGATGCCGCCGTGCAACTGGATGCCCTGATTGCTGATGAGATGCAGAACACGGTTGGCTTCCGCCTTGGCGACGGTCGCGGCCTGCGCCACACCGAACCCGCTGTCGATCGCCTGTAGGCCGCCTTCGACGGCCGAACGCATCTGCGCAAGGTCGGCGAACAGATCGGCCATGCGATGCTGCAGCGCCTGGAACGTCGCAAGAACCTGGCTGAACTGCACCCGCTGCTTCAGGTAGTCGAGCGTCGTGTCGAACACGGCCTGCGCCATGCCGAGCATCTCGGCAGCCGTCAGCACGCGTGCACGATCGAGTACGTCCTCCAGCAGGCTGTCGCCGCCGCCGTCGAGCTTTTCCGCCGCTGCGCCATCGAATGCGATATCGGCATGATTGCGCTGGTCGGTCAGCTTGCGAGTGGTCAGCGAAACTCCATCACCATTTTCGACCAGATAGAGGCCGTCCTTGGCTGCGACCACGAACAGGTCGGCGCCATGCGCTTCATGGACGAAGGCTTTCTTGCCGGTCATCTTTCCGCCGGACACGCTGGTTTCAATACCGGAAGGATCGTGACGAGCGCTTTCGTCCACCGCCAGGGTTGCAACGGCTTCGCCGCTGGCCAGCTTCGGCAGCCATTTTGCCTTCTGCTCGTCGCTGCCGCCAAGTATGATGGCGCTGGCAGCGATAGTCGTGGCGATCAGGGGGCTGGCGGTCAGGGTCTTGCCGAGCTCTTCGATAACCAGTCCGGCCGACATGAAGCCGAAGTCGGACCCGCCATGCTCTTCCGGAATGATGACCCCGGCCCAACCCATTTGCGCCATCGTCGCATATGCATCGGCATTATAGGCCTGCGGTTCGCCGCTGGCGCGTACCTTGCGGAATTCGGCTACGGGGCTTTCGTTCATTGCCCAGTCGCGCGCCATATCGCGCAGCATTTCCTGTTCTTCGTTGAGAACTGCCATTGTCTGTGTGCTCCCCTCTTACTGGTGGTCGAGCATGCCAAGCACGCGCTTGGCGATGATGTTGTTCTGGATCTCGGTCGACCCGCCATAGATCGTGGTTGCCTTGCCGAAGAGCCAGCCGCGCACGGATTCCAGTTCGCTGTCGGAAAACTCGTCGCCTTCCCAGCCCAGGCCCTGAAGGCCGCGGATCTCGATCAGGAGCTCCGCGCGTTCCTGCCCAAGCGTCGTGCCGACCTTCTTGAGGACGGAACTGATCTCGGAAACGCCGCCTTGCGCCTTGCTTTCATCGACTGCGCGGCGCGCTGTCAGCAGGAAACTCGACCAGCGGATTTCGAAATTCGCGATCTTGTCCCGCAGGATCGGGTCGGCCAGCGATCCGTCCTCATTGGTTTCGCAATATTTCTTGGCGATGTTCGACAGGCTGGCACCCATCATCCGGGCCATGCTGCCGCCGCCCGAAAGATTGGTCCGTTCGTGCTGGAGCAGGCGTTTGCCGATGGTCCAGCCCTGGCCTTCTTCGCCCACCAGGTTTTCCTTCGGCACCTTGACGTCGGTAAAGAAGGTTTCGCAGAACGGGCTCATCCCGCTGATCATGGTGATCGGGCGCACTTCCACGCCCGGCGTGTCCATGTCGATCAGCATGAAGCTGATGCCCTTGTGCTTGTCGCTCTTGTCGGTCCGCACGATGGCGAAGCACTTGTCGGCCCACTGGCCGCCGCTGGTCCAGGTTTTCTGGCCATTGACGAGATAGTGGTCGCCCTTGTCCTCGGCAAAGGTCTGCAGATTGGCAAGGTCGGACCCGGCATTGGGTTCGGAATAGCCTTGGCACCAGCGGATTTCGCCGCGGCAGATGGGTGGGATATGCTCCTGCTTCTGCTCTTCGCTGCCATATTCCAGGAGCGTCGGGCCAAACATCATCACGCCCATGCCCCCGATCGGGTTGTAGGCGCCGGCTTTGGCAAATTCCTGCTCGACGATGCGGGCTTCGGCCTTGTTCAGTCCGCCGCCGCCATATTGCTTGGGCCAGGTCGGTGTGCCCCAGCCGCGCTCGCCCACGGCTTCGCGCCATGCCTTCTGCGCCGGAGTTTCCTTGCTGGGTCCTTCCACGCCGGCAAGGGCGTGGCCCCTGTTCTTCAGTTCCTCGGGAAAATTCGCGGCGATGAATTCCTGCACTTCGGTGCGAAACGCATTTTCATCGACACGGGTGTCGGGTTCAAGCTGTGTTGCCATAGGCCTCTCCTCTAATTCCTGTCCTTCTATCGGGCTCTTCGGCCCACGGCCACGACCCATTCTGCTGGACGCTCTGTGGCCTCTACTCATAGTCGTGCGGGTAAACCTAAAAGCTGCTGCCGGTTGGATACCCTATATTCAAAAAGTTCCTCGACCCTAGTCGAGATTCCCTGATGGATCCAAATTTCCACCGCGTCTATTCGAGCGTGGATTATCCTGTCAGCCGGAATCGCAAGTCAAAGAGGCCTTAACATACCGCATAATCGAATGCGGGCAAGCGCAACCATGTGGACGTTACGGCATGGCGCTTCATCCTTGACGCGGGCCCCTCCTTTCGCCTCAAGCATGTACATGATCAACTTACCCACCCTCCGCATGCGCAGCTGGCTCTTCGCGCCCGGCGATAGCGACAAGAAGATGAACAAGGCCGCCGACGGCGAGGCCGACATCGTCATCCTGGATCTCGAAGACGCCGTCGTCGAAAGCGGCAAGGCCGATGCCCGCAATGCGATCGCGGAACTTCTGCGCAGCAAGGATGAGGCGCAACGCGCTCGCCTGTGGGTTCGCGTCAACCCGCTCGACGGCGAGTGGACGGCCGACGATCTGGCCATCGTCATGCCCGCGCGGCCCGGCGGCATTATGCTCCCCAAGTCGCGCGGCCGCGCTGATGTCGAGGAACTGGACCGCCAGATGACGGCGCTGGAAGCGGAAAACGGAATAGAACCCGGCTCTACCCCGGTCATCGCATTGGTAACCGAAACCGCGGCAGCGATGTTCACCACGGGCGATTATGCCGGGGCACCGCGCCTGGTCGGGATGACCTGGGGTGCGGAGGACCTTGCCGATTCTCTCGGGGCGCAGAGCAATAAGGATTTCGAAGGCGAATTCGCGTTCACATACAAACTCGCCAGGAGCCTGTGCCTGCTCGGGGCAGCGGCTGCTGAAGTCGTACCAGTCGAGACGATCGACACCAATTTCCGCGATCTCGAGGGTCTCCGCAAACGTACGATCGAGGTTCGACGTCAGGGCTATCGTGGAATGCTGGCGATTCATCCCGCCCAGGTGCCGGTCATCAACGAAGCTTTCACGCCGAGCGAGGAAGAGGTCGCCGAGGCGCGTGAGATCGTTGCCCTTTTCGAAGACAATCCGGGCGCGGGAGCGATCGGCTGGAGGGGCGGGATGCTTGATCGTCCGCATCTGTCCCGCGCGCGCCAACTGCTTGCACAGGTCGAAGACTAGGTCGAAATCTTCGCGACTTCGGCCAGTACCTGTTCGGCCCATTCAGCCCGGCAGATCAGCAGGTCCGGCATATAGGTATCGGCATTGTTGTACACGAGCGGGCTGCCATCGATGCGGCTCGCATGAAGGCCATGGGCCAGTGCAACAGCAGCGGGGGCCGCGCTGTCCCATTCGTACTGGCCGCCTGTGTGGAGGTATATTTCCGCCTCGCCGCGAACCACGGCCATGGACTTGGCACCGGCGCTACCCATGCCGATAAGTTCCGCTCCGATTGTATCGGATACCGCAACCGCTTCGGTGGCCGGCCGTGTGCGGCTGACCACCATGCGGGGCCTTTGGGGAAGGGCGGGTAGTGCAATGGGAGCATCGCTGCGCAAAACGATGCCTAGGCCCGGTAATGCAACTGCACCTGTCTCCGGCCTGCCCTTTACGCATAATGCGACGTGGACCGCCCAATCGGTTCGGGCTTCGCCATATTCCCGTGTGCCGTCGACCGGATCGACGATCCAGACCCTGTCCTTGGAAAGCCGCTCGTCGGTGTCCCTGCTTTCTTCGGAAAGCAGCCCGTCGTCGGGTCGCTGTTCGCGTAGGGCACTGACGAGAAACTGATTTGCGGTCTGATCGCCAGCCTTGCCCAGCGCCTTGCCGGTAAACATCCCGCTATCGCGGACTTCAATCAATATGTTGCCAGCGATTTGGGCGAGATGGGCAGCCAATTCTGTGTCAGTCATTTCGTAAACGCCCCCGCGTCACCGCATGTCGGGAACGCATGGCAGAACTGCGTCGATTTGCGAACCCCAAAGAGTTGCGCCCCCTCCCTGTCACGCTGTTGCGGGTTTTCGCGCGAAGAGGCCGAAGCTGGCGATGATGGCGTAGCAGATGGCGGGGAGGGTGAGGGCAAGGGGGAGACTGCCGGTGGTATCGGCGAGGACGCCGAACAGCAGCGGGACGACCGCGCCGCCGAAGATCGCGACATTGATGATGCCCGATCCGTCCGCCGCGCGCGAGCCGAGCTTTTCGCAGGCGAGCGAGAAGATCGTG
>NZ_JBSXOM010000014.1:0-61368 GCF_056859455.1 Qipengyuania sp. L-5Y
TTGTCTATTACCGGATCGATGATGACAGGCTTTCGAAGGTTGTCGATGCGGCGGGGGGACTTGGCGGGCTGTCTCCCGCACCGATACGCCACTCACGACAGCCGGCACCGGGGGTGGCCAACTTTGCCAAACTGGGGTGAATTCGTTCATCACTGGATGACGTCCAGGGTCTTCTTTATGCCCAATGGATTCGGCCCTATTTTGTGCTCTAGGTTTGTAGATTTACAATAGTGGCAGCGTCGGTGGCGTCCAGAAATGGGCCGTTTGCTGTCGGTCCGCTTTTGGCGTCTGTCACAGAGGAACCGGCCATTACGCATGCAGCAGCTTGAGACGATACGGGTAATCACTGCCGATCGGACGGCAACTCAGGTGGCATATTCACTATCAGACAGGAAAGAGCGGCCCGTTCTTCTACCGCCGAGTATCACTTGAAACGGATTCGATGGGGGACGACCGATCATGTTTTCAATTGCGGGCCAGGAGCAGATAGCCCCACCCCGGCAGGCGAAGCTCCTGCCCTTCTCGCAGGACTACTCGCTCGGGAGTGCCGAACCGCTCATAAGTCCCATCGGCAAGCGCGCTTGTGGGCGTGACCGTCACCGGCTTATCGCCGAAGTTGAAGAAGGCGACGACCCGGTTTTCGCCCGCCGTCCGGACCCATGCGAATACCCGCTCGGGACGGTCGGTTTCCAACTTGTGCATGCGTGCGCCCCATTGACCGTTGGCGAGCGCCGGATTGGCCTTGCGAAAGGCAATCAGGTTTTGGAGCAGATCGCCATAGGCACAATCTTCGCCGCGGCCCCAGTCGATGGGATCGCGTTCGAAGAATTCGAGCCTTTTAGCGTTGCAGGCTTCCATTCCGTTATGGATCAGCGGCAGGCCTTCGCCGGTGAAGGAAAGCACGGTCATCGCATCGAGTGCGGCCCCGTAATTCTCCTGCGTCGTGCCTTCCCACGCGTTGCTGTCATGGTTCTCGATATAAGTCATGCGCATGGCCTGGCGCGGCCACAGGCTCTCGTTCTCGGCATAATAGCCGTAGAAGCTGGTCGCATCGCCCTTGCCTTTCGCGACGTTCTTCGACGTGTTGTTCCAGTCCCAAGCATAGGTCGCATCGAAGGCGGCGTAGTGAAAGGCGGCCTGCTGCACCTCGCCAAGCATGAAGACTGGCTTGATCGCGTCGAGCCGCGCCCGCGCGGTCTCCCAGAAATCGAGCGGGACGTAACCCGCCACGTCGGCGCGATATCCGTCGACGCCAAACTCGCGGACCCAATATTCCATGGCCCCGCCAACATGCTCGCGCACGCCGGGCTTGGACCAGTCGAGGTCGATGATGTCGGACCAGTCCCACCAGGGGGTCGGGCGGAAGTCGCCCTTCCAGTCTTTCTCGTACCAGTCGGGATGCTGCTTCGCGAGTTCGTTGCCCCAGGCGGTGTGGTTCGCGACGAGATCGAGGATCACCTTGAAGCCCTGTGCATGCGCGGCATCGACGAAGGCGCGAAAGTCCTCCTCGGTACCCAATTCGGGGTTCACCGCGTAATAGTCCTGCACGGAATAGGGGCTGCCAAGGGTGCCCTTGCGGTGTTCCGCGCCGATCGGGTGGATCGGCATGAGCCAGAGAATATCGACGCCCAGTTCTTTGAGGCGCGGCAGTTCCTGCATGGCAGCGGCGAAGGTTCCCTCGGCTGTGAACTGGCGGGTATTGATCTGATAAAGCACCGCGTTGCGCGCCCATTCGGGATGCGCCAGTGTCACCTTGTCCTGGGCTTCCCAACCGGTCGGCGGGGAGGTGTCGGCACGCGCGTCTGTCCCGCTTGCGAGAACGGCTAGCGCCGCGGCGGTAGCGACGAGCTTATGCATGGGATTTCTCCGAAGGGATCACGGCTTTCACGCGCTGCATGGCCAGTGCCGCGATCAGCCAGCTCGCCGCCGCGAACAGCATGGTCCACACCGGCTCGCCCGGAAAGTACGCCTGCATGATGCTGCCCATGACGGTCGCGACCAGCAGCTGCGGGACAACGACGAACACGTTGAACAGGCCCATGTATATGCCAAGCTTTGCCTGCGGAAGGTTGCTGGCGAGAATGGCGTAAGGCATGGCCAGGATGCTGGCCCACGCGATGCCGATGCCCACCTCCGCCAGCAGCAATGCCCCGGCATCGCGCACGAAGAAGAACATCAAAAAGCCCGCCGCGCCAAGCGCCAGGCAAATTGAATGCGTCATGACCTGGCCGAGACGGCGGCTCATCGCCGGTAGAAGCGCAAGGGCGGCGATGGCGGCAACGCCGTTGTAGACTGTGAAGAGCACGTTCACCCAGTTTGCGCCCTCGTTGTAGGCGACGCTCGCGGTATCGGTGCTGCCGAAGACGTATTGCGTGACGATCGGCGTGGTGTTGATCCACATGATGAAAAGCGCCGACCAGCTGAAGAATTGCACCAGCGCCAGGCGTTTCATGACTTCGGGCATGCCCGAAAAGTCGCCGACGATGCTGGAAAGCATGTTGGCTGTCCGGCCCCGCTTGGCGAGTGTGATCCCGATTGCGCTCAGAAAGCCGTAGGCAACCAGCAAGGCGCCGAGCAAAAGGACTTCTTTCTCGAGCCCGAGAGCGTCGACGGCGAGGACCGCAAGCAGACCTGCAACCACCCAGAGGGTGCTGCCGACATAACTCTTGCTGGCAAGCGCGCGGACCGGCTGCGTTGGCGGATCGACCTCTCCGCTTGCAAAGGCCGCCTGCTCGTCCGGACTGTATTCCTTCGTCGTGACGATGGTCCACATGACCGCCGAGAAGAGCGCGAGGCTGCCGCCCCAGAAGCTCAACTTAACCGTATCCGGGATACCTCCGTCCGGCGCCACGTTGCTGACGCCGGCCTGTTCGAGAAGCCAGGGGAAGATCGATCCCACCACGGCACCTGCGCCGATGAAGGCTGTCTGCACCGCATAGCCGGCGGCGTGCTGATCGGCATGCAGCATGTCGCCGACAAAGGCGCGGAAGGGCTCCATCGAGATGTTGAGAGACGCATCGAGCATCCAGAGCATTGCTGCGGCGAATAACAGTGGAGCGCCGAAAGCGGGACTCAACGGCATCAGGAACAGCGCAATGGCGGACAGGATGGCCCCGGTGAGGAAATAGGGGCGGCGGCGCCCGAGGCGATTCCAGGTGCGGTCCGAAAGGTGGCCGATGATCGGCTGCACGAGCAGGCCGGTAAGCGGTGCCGCCACCCACAGTGCGGGCAGGTCGTCGATGCTCGATCCCAGCGTCTGGAAGACGCGGCTCATGTTTGAATTCTGTAGTGCGAAGCCGATCTGGATGCCGAAAAACCCGAAGCTGATATTCCACAGCCCGGCGAAATTCTGGCGCGGTTTTTCCCGCAGCGCCTGCGTCATGCGAAGTCCCTCGTCCCTGGCCACGCCGGTCTTTGTGCCCGCTGCAGCATTGCTCGTGACGAACGCTGGCACGGCGCGCTGTCCGCGCCAAGTGCGTATACGAATACGCTGGCCCGCTAAGTTCTACCGCTGCTGCCGCGCACAACCAGCTTTCCAGGGAGTTTTCGCGGGGGGAGGTCGCGTCCCTCGATCTGTGCCAGCAGCGTCTCGACAAGCGCCTGCCCCGCGCCGCGAATGTCCTGCATCACCGTGGTCAACGGGGGGGTCGTGAGGCTGGCCGCGGGGATATCGTCGAAACCGACCACCGCGACGTCCTGCGGAACGCGGCGGCCGGCCTCGGCCAGAGCCCGCATTGCGCCAATGGCGATCAAGTCGCTGGCCGCGAAAATCGCATCGAATTGTGCGCCGCTGTCGAGCAGGCCTTTCGCGGCAGTCCAGCCCTCTTCTTCGGTTGTCAGCGCATCGAACTGGAGCGCCGCGTCTTTTGCGATTCCCCCGTCCTGCATTGCTTCCAGCAACCCACGGTACCGGCCGGCAAATTCCGGATAGTGGTCGTCGGCATGGCCGAGAAAAGCAATGCGCCGTCGTCCACTCTCAATCAGGTGCCGACCGGCGAGCTTGCCGGCGGTGACGTTATCCGTCCCGACCGTGACGCCGCTCGTGTCGCTCGAAACCGAACCCCAGCGCGCGAAATGCGTGCCCTGTCGGACGAGCTGCTCCATTCTTTCGCGGTATTTGGTGTAATCGCCATAGCCCAGCAGGATCAGCCCGTCGGCACGGTGGCTGTCTTGGTACTGGACGTGCCAGTCATCCTCCATGCGCTGGAACGATATCAACAGGTCTAGACCGCGGTCGGCGCAGGCCCGGGTGATCGAGCCGAGCATCGCGAGGAAGAATGGGTTGATCATGCTCTCGTCGGGAGTCGGGTCTTCGAAAAACAGCAGCGCGATCGTATTCGACCTCTGGCTACGCAATGACGAGGCGTTCTTGTCGACCGTATAATTGAGATCGCGAGCGATGGCTTCGATCCTTGCCCGGGTATTGGCGCTGACCGATTTGTCGCCGCGGAGCGCGCGGCTCACCGTGGGCTGCGATACCCCTGCGGCATAGGCGATATCGAAACTGGTCGGCCGACCCGTCGGCTTTCGACCCATCGCTCTCCTCCTCCGGGGCAGTGCTCCCATACTATTTCGCCCGCGACCATAGGTACACGGAACGGGACAGGCAACTTGAAGCGCTCGGGTCCCGCGGGGATCGGCTATTTTGGCGAGGCTATGACAAAATTGCACCAAGCCGTGTTGCGGCGCAATCACATACGTATGCTGTCTATCGCGACTTGCCGATCCCGACATATGCCAGCGCCGTACAGGTTGTTTGCACCACGCAGGACCTGTCGAGAATTGGACTGCGGCCCAGGCAACCGAGAACGGTTCCGGGCCTTTTGGGGAGAGCTTTGAAATGGCAAATCGCAACAGATTTACCGCCACCGTCAGCATGTCGGCATTTGCCGTTTCGCTGGCCGCGATGGCGACACCGGCAGTCGCGCAGGACGTCGATCCGAACGTCGATGTCGAGGCGGAAGCGGACGCCGATGCGCAATCCGACGATGTTATCATCGTTTCCGGCTTTCGCGAGTCGCTGGCGACTTCGGTCAGCACCAAGCGCAACAGCGACCTGATCCTGGAATCGGTAACGGCAGAAGACATTGGCAAACTGCCCGACGATTCCATCGGGGAATCGATCGCCCGCCTGCCTGGCGTCACTTCGCAGCGCCTCAACGGCCGCGCAAACGTCATCGCCATTCGCGGGCTCGGCCCCGACTTCTCCCAGACGCTGCTGAACGGGCGCGAACAGACCTCGACCGGCGACAACCGGGCGGTCGAATTTGACCAATACCCTTCCGAAGTCGTCAACCAAGTCAATGTTTACAAGACACCATCGGCCAGCCTTATCGGCCAGGGCCTCGTCGGGACGATCGATGTGCGTACCATCCGTCCGCTCGAGGCAGACGAACGTATCCTAGCTGTCGGTGCGAAGGGGTCCTATGCCGATCTGGGCGCGCTCAATGCCGGGTCGAAGGAATTCGGCTACCGTGTAAATGCGACCTTTGTCGACCAGTTCGCCGACGATACGCTGGGCGTGGCGCTGGCAGCCGCCTATACCGACGAGCCCTATCAACTGCAGGAATTCAACGCTTGGGGCTATGCCGGTGACGGAACGACAGGCAATCCCTTCGTGATCGGCGGTAACAAGAGCTTCGTCACCTCCACTCAACTCAAGCGCTTCGGCGTCAACGGCACGGTGCAGTTCGAAGCCAGCCCGACTTTCATGGTTACGGTCGACGGCTTCTATTCCAACTTCGACGACGATCAGTCCAAGCGCGGAATCGAACTGCCTCTGGGCTTCAACGGTGCGCCCACGAATACCACCGTGGTCGATGGCCCATTCGGCGGTTTTGCCGAGGCGGGCACGTTCGAAAACGTCGAGGGCGTGGTTCGCAATGACGTATTCCAGCGCAAGGCCGATCTTTATTCGGGCGGCATCAATCTCGACTACCAAGGCAATGACGGCTGGAATGCCTTCTTCGATTTCGGCTATTCGCGCACCGACCGTGAAGAACTCAGCATCGAAAGCTACTCGGGTACCGGTTACGGCGCCGGAGTGGGTGCGACCGATACGATCGATTTCATCTCTGGGACAGAAGGTACCAGCTTTTCACCTACGCTCGATTACAGAGATCCGAACCTGATCGTGCTGACCGATCCGCTCGGCTGGGGCGGCGACCGGATCCAGGCGGGATATTACAATGACCGTATCGTGGAAGATGAGCTGTTCCAGTATCGTCTAGGCGTGGGCAAGGAGTTGGGTGGCTTCTTCTCCAAGATCAATTTCGGCCTCGCCTATACTGATCGATCCAAGAACCTCACTCCGGACGAATTTTTCGTGTCCCCCGCAAACGGCGCGACCGAAGTGGCCATCCCGAATAGCGCGCTGCTGCGCGAGACCGACCTTGGCTATCTCGGTCTAGGCCCGATCGTCAGCTACGATGTGCGCGACCTGATCGCGGACGGCACGCTTGTGCTCGATCCCAACCCGTCGAACGACGTTCCGGCCAAGGCCTACGGCATCACCGAAAAGCTGATGACCGCATATCTGCAGCTCGATATCGAGCAGGAAATGGGCGTGGGCGTGCTGACCGGGAATGTCGGCGTGCAGGCAATCAATACCGAACAGAATTCGACCGGTGTCGCATTCGCCGATATCGATGGCGACGGCGCGGCAGACCGCGTCGATCTTTCGCTCGGCGATAATTACTGGGACGTCCTGCCCAGTGCCAACCTGTCTCTGCGCACGGATAGTGGATGGGTGTTCCGTGTGGCCGCCAGCCGCCAGATCCAGCGCCCGCAACTCGACGACCTGCGTGTCGCCATCAGCTACGGCATCAATAACAATGCGGGTGAAAGTCCGACGGGCGAAGCGCCCTTCATCAGTGGCGGCGGCGGTAATCCGCTGTTGCGCCCCTATCGTGCCAATGCTGTCGATTTGAATATAGAAAAATATTTCGCCGGGGGCGCCGGGGTGATCGCGGCGCAGGTCTTCTACAAGGATCTGGTCAGCTATATTGACGGGTCTCGCGTGATCTTCGACTACGCGCCGTTCCCGCAGCCGGCCGGGCAGACCCCGGCCACCACGATCGGTTTCCTCGATTCCGAAGTGAACACGGGCGGCGGCAATTTCTACGGCGTCGAACTGGCCGCGACGGTGCCGTTCGATGTCTTCACCGGTGCGCTCAACGGCTTCGGCGTTACCGGCGGGGCGGGCTACACGAAGACCAAGGTCGAGAATGCGAACGGCGATACCGACCAGATCCCGGGATATTCCGAATGGGTCGCCAACGGCACGCTCTATTACGATCTCAACGGCTTCAGCGCGCGCGGCAGCGTGCGGTACCGGTCCGAGTTCCTGGCCGACTTTACCGGTTTCGGAGGATCGCCGACACGCCGCCTGGCGCGAGCGGAAACCATCTTCGATGCGCAGATCGGTTACGAATTCCAGTCGGGTAGCGCGCTCGAAGGCCTTTCGCTCTACATCCAGGGCCAGAATTTGACCAATGCACCTTTCGTTTCGCAGTTTGACGTGCCCGAACCACGCGCGGTAATCGACTATCAGGAATACGGCCGCCGTTTCCTGGCCGGGTTCACGTACAAGTTCTAGTGTTTCTCCCGGAAAGGGCGGCGCGGTTCCGCGCGGCCATGCCGCCCTATCCTTTCCAAGGTTTCGCAGGCAAACGCGCCGCCACACCTTGCCGTCTCGGGAAACAGGGTTGAGCCGTGAATGACAATCGCACCTTTCGTATCCTGATCGCCGGCGGCGGGACCGCTGGCTGGATGGCGGCGGCATTGCTGGCCCGGTTCCTGCCTCCGGACTACCGGGTCGCGCTGGTCGAAAGCGAGGCAATCGGCACGGTCGGCGTTGGCGAAGCGACGATCCCGCAGATCCGCCATTTCAACCAGGCGCTGGGCATCGACGAGGCCGAGTTCCTGCGCGAGACCAAAGGCAGCTTCAAGCTCGGCATCGCGTTTGATGGCTGGCGCGGTGAAGGCCAAAGCTACATGCACGCGTTCGGCCCGGTCGGTCAGTCGTCGGGCCTCATCGCTTTTCGCCATTACTGGCTGCGCGCCAAGGCGCTGGGCCATGCGAAGGACCTGGCGCTTTATTCGCCCAATGAGGTGGCCGCGCGCAATCTGCGCATGCCAGGGCCGGGCGGGGCCTACTTGCCTTACGCCTACCACTTCGACGCCTCGCTCTATGCCACTTTCCTGCGCCATTATGCCGAAACGCGGGGTGCCGTGCGCACCGAAGGCGTGATCGAGCGGGTGGAGCGCGACGGCGAAACCGGAGATATTGCGGCACTCGTGCTGGATGGCGACCGCCGCATGGAAGCCGATTTCTTCATCGACTGCACCGGTTTTCGCGCGCTTCTGATCGAGGGGGCGATGGAGGCCGGGTTCGATGACTGGTCGAACCTGCTGCCCTGCGACCGCGCCCTCGCGGTGCCTTGCGCCAGCGGCGGTGATTTCACCCCCTACACCCGCGCGGTGGCGCGCAAGGCCGGCTGGCAGTGGCGCATTCCGCTGCAGCACCGGATCGGAAACGGCTACGTCTTCAGTTCGCAATTCTGCAGCGAGGCCGATGCGGCCGATACGCTCCTGGCCAATCTGGACGGAAGTCCCGATGGGACCCCGCGTCTGCTGAGCTTCACCACCGGCAAGCGGCGGCGGCAATGGATTGGCAATTGCCTGGCACTGGGGCTGGCTGCGGGATTCATGGAACCGCTCGAATCTACCAGTATCCACCTGGTGCAAAGCGCGCTTGCCCGGTTTCTGCAACTTCTGCCCGCCGGCAGGTCCACGCCGTCTACGATCGACCATTTCAATGCACAGGCCGATTTCGAATGGAGCCGCGTGCGGGATTTTCTCGTTCTCCATTACTGGGCTAACGGGCGCGAAGGCGATCCCTTCTGGGATGCCATGCGCGCGCTCGACCTGCCTGCCGCCTTGCAGGCCAAGATCGACCAGTGGCGCGATACGGGCCACATCCATCGCGAGCATGAGGAACTGTTTACCGAGGTCGCCTGGTTCCAGGTTTTCGCTGGACAGGGCGTCTTGGCCAATCACTACAATCCGCTGGCCGATGCCATGGCCGAACAGGACCTCCTCGATTTTCTGGCATCGCAGGAGCGCCAGCTCGAGCAGGCCGCTGCCGCCATGCCGCACCACGCAGATACGCTGGGCAGGTTGATGGCCCGTCCCGCCAAAAGGAACACTGCCGCATGATCCGTTTCGTCCTCCCGCTGCTTACGCTCGGTCTTGCGTCCGTCTCGCCTGCGCAGGCTCAGGACAATGCCGGCGAAACGAACTTTCGGGGCCGCCCGCCGTCCGAAGAGATCGTCTACTTCGTGCTTCCGGACCGCTTCGAGAATGGCGATCCCTCCAACGATCGGGGGGATTTCGTGGGGGACCGTCTGGAGACGGGTTACGACCCCGAACATAAGGGGTTCTTCCATGGGGGTGACCTGAAAGGCCTGACGCAGCGGCTCGATTATCTCGATCGGCTGGGCGTAACGGCCATCTGGTTTGCGCCGATTTTCCAGAACAAGCCGGTACAGGGCCCCGAAGGCAATGAGAGTGCCGGGTATCACGGCTATTGGGTAACCGACTTCACACGGCCCGACGGCCATTTCGGCTCGCGTGCCGAGTTCAAGTCCTTCGTCGACGCTGCGCATGCGCGCGGAATGAAAGTCTACATGGACATCATCACCAACCACACCGCCGACGTAATCCGCTATGCCGAGGGTGATGCGACGGACTATGTCTATCGCAGCAAGGGGGACTTTCCCTATTCGCGGTGGGGCGGCGTGGATGGCGCGCCGGTCAATCCGGGTTTCATGGGCGACGAAGACCGTAGCGCAGGCAATTTCGCCAGGCTGACGGACCCGTCCTATGCCTACACGCCGGTGGTCCCGACGGATGAAGCGGAGAGCAAGGTTCCCGACTGGCTGAACGATACGATCTACTACCACAACCGCGGCGACACGACCTTTACCGGCGAGAGCAGCCGGTTCGGCGATTTCGCAGGTCTCGACGATCTGTTCACCGAACACCCGCGTGTCGTCGAAGGGATGATCGAAATCTACGCAAACTGGATCCGCGATTTCGGGATCGACGGGTTCCGCGTCGACACCGCGCGGCATGTGAACCCGGAATTCTGGCAGGCCTTCGTTCCGGCCATGCTGAAAACCGCCGACGATGCAGGAATTCCCAACTTCCACATTTTCGGCGAGGTCTACCGCGACACACCCGACAATGGGTATATCGCGCAATATACGCGGCGCGATGGCTTCCCCGCCGTGCTCGATTTCGCCTTCGCACAGGCGCTGCGCGAAACCGTGGGCCAGGGCAAGGGCACGAATATCCTGACAGAAATGTTCGATGGCGATGTGCTGTATGAAGGCGGCGAAGAGGCCGCGCTCGCATTACCGACCTTCCTCGGCAATCATGACATGGGCCGTTTCTCGACCCTCGTGAAGGCGGATTGGCCCGAGATCGGGCAGGAGGAACTGCTCGCGCGGGTAAAGCTTGCGCATGCGATGCTACTGACCCTGCGGGGCAGCCCGGTCATCTATTACGGCGACGAACAAGGCTTCGTCGGCGATGGTAACGATCAGGCCGCGCGCGAGGACATGTTCCCCTCCCGCACGGCCAGCTACAACGACAACGACCTGATCGGCACCGATGCAACCACGGCGCAAAGCAATTTCGACGAAAGCCACCCCCTGTTCGAACTGATTGCGCAGTTCTCCGCCATACGCCGCGCGAATCCGGCGCTTTCGCGCGGGAGGCAGGTTGTGCGGCACTACGATCAGGAACCGGGCATCTTTGCCGTGAGTCGCTTCGACCCGGACACGGGCGAGGAATATCTGGCAGCTTTCAATACCTCCGATGCAGAACGCAGTGCCAACATCGTCGTCGGCTACGATGCCCGCAGCTTCGACGAACTGGCCGGTACGTGCCCGGCGAAGGTTTCCGCCCCGGGGAGCGCCGCGCTGACGCTGCCCGCCTTCGGCTGGGCCGTATGCCGCGTGTCGGAGGTGGCAGAATGAACCGCGCCGACGCATTCGAGGCTGTTGCCGCCCCGGCAACCGATCGGCCCTGGTGGAAGGGTGCGGCAATCTACCAGATCTATCCGCGCAGCTTTCAGGATTCCAACGGTGACGGGATCGGCGATCTGCCCGGTATCACGCGGCGCTTGGGACATGTCGCCTCGCTCGGCGTCGATGCCATCTGGATTTCGCCCTTCTTCACTTCGCCGATGAAGGACTTCGGCTACGATGTTGCAGACTATTGCGACGTCGATCCGATCTTCGGCACGCTGGCGGATTTCGACACGCTTATCGCACGCGCGCATGCGCTTGGGCTCAGGGTGCTGATCGATCAGGTCTATTCGCATACATCGGACGAGCATCCGTGGTTCGTCGAAAGCCGGTCGAGCCGGACCAGCCCGAAAGCGGACTGGTTCGTGTGGGCCGATGCCAAGCCCGATGGATCGCCGCCGTCCAACTGGCAGTCGGTCTTCGGTGGCCCCGCCTGGACCTGGGATGCACGGCGCGGTCAGTACTACCTGCACAATTTCCTGAATTCGCAGCCGCAGGTGAACATGCACAATCGCGAGGTGCAGGATGCCATGCTTGCAGCGATGCGGTTCTGGCTTGATCGCGGGGTCGATGGCTTCCGCATCGATGCGCTGAACTTCGCAATGCACGACCCGGAATTGCGCGACAATCCGCCTGCTCCGGCAACCGACAGGCCGCGCTCGCGACCGTTCGATTTCCAGCTCAAGAAGTACAACATGTCGCATCCCGACATCCCGACTTTCATCGCGCGGATCCGCGCGCTGACCGACGCTTACGACGGGATTTTCACCGTTGCCGAAGTCGGCGGGGACGAGGCCGAGGTGGAAATGAAGGCTTTCACCCGGGGCGAGAAGCATCTCAACTCGGCCTACGGCTTCAACTTCCTCTATGCCGAAGAACTGACGCCCGGCTCGATTTGCGCCGCGCTGGCCGAATGGCCGGACGAGGAGGGTGTAGGCTGGCCGAGCTGGGCATTCGAAAACCATGATGCGCCCCGTGCCGTCAGCCGCTGGTGGAAGCCGGCCCAGCGCGCCGATGCGGCGCGGATGAAGATGATGCTCCTCGCCTGCCTGCGCGGGAACATCATCCTCTATTACGGCGAGGAACTGGGCCTGACACAGGTCGATATTCCGTTCGAACAGCTCCACGACCCAGAAGCCATTGCCAACTGGCCACTTACGCTCAGCCGTGATGGCGCACGAACACCGATGCCCTGGGATGCATCATCCGCACATTCGGGATTTACCGAGGGCGAACCCTGGCTGCCCGTCGGTAACGACAATGCTGCGCGTTCGGTCGAGATGCAGGAGGGGGACGATGCCTCGCTCCTCCACCATACCCGCGCAATGCTGAGCCTGCGGCGCGCAACCCCCGCACTGCATCACGGCGCAGTCGTGCGCTGCGAAACTGTCGGCGGTCTGTTCGTTATCGAACGCCGCGCACAAAACCAGACCGTTCGCTGCCTGTTCAATCTGGCGCCCAGGACGGCTGCGGCGCCCGGCGACCTTGCGACCGGATCTGTGCTGGCCGCCATCAACGGGGCGACTTCGGCCAACCTGCCCCCCCTCAGCGCCATGGTGATCGAATTATGAAATTCCTGCCCTTCCTCGCCTTCCTTGCCATGATGTTTGGCGCACCTGCGCTGGCCGAAGAAGTCGTGGCTTCGCCCGATGGCACCATCACCGTCACGGTCGATGTCAACGGCGAGGGCCGGCCTTTCTACCGCATCGACAAGGGAGGCAACGCCGTCTTCACGGAAAGCCGGCTCGGTTTCCTGCTGACCGATCAGGACAAGCTCGAACGGCGCCTCGCCATTACCGGCGCGACGCGGGCAAGCCATGACGAAACATGGGAACAGCCATGGGGCGAGCAACGCTTCGTTCGCGATCATCACAACGAACTGACCGTCCGGTTCGAGGAGGAGAGCGACGAAAAGCGGCGTTTCGGCGTGACCTTCCGCGTGTTCGACGATGCAGTCGCCTTTCGCTATGTCTTTGACGACCGGAGCATGGGTGAGACACTGCGGGTCGCCGATGAGCTGACCGAATTCAATCTCGCGCAGGACGGCACGGCCTGGTGGATTCCCGGTGGCGAGTGGAATCGCTACGAATATCTCTACGAAGAAACGCCGATCGACGCGGTGTCGATGGCGCACACGCCGATCACCTTCCGCATGGACGATGGCACGCATGTTGCCATTCACGAGGCTGCGCTGGTCGATTTCGCAGGGATGTGGATCAAGCGCACCACCGGGACCAATTTCCGTGCAACACTGGCGCCCACGGGTTCAGGCGCGGCACGTGCCGAACGCGACCTGCCCTTTGCAACGCCATGGCGCACGATCCGCGTCGCCGACGATGCCGCGGGCCTTGCCGAGAGCCTCGTGGAGCTCAACCTCAACGAGCCGAATAGGCTCGGTGACGTCAGCTGGTTCAAACCGCACAAATATGTCGGCGTATGGTGGTCGCTCCACCTCGAGGAGGAAACCTGGGGTTCGGGCCCGAAGCACGGTGCCACCACCGAGAACGTGATGCGCTACATCGACTTCGCTGCGGAAAACGGGTTCAAGGGCGTGCTGGTCGAAGGCTGGAATATCGGATGGGACGGAAACTGGTTCTTCAATGGCAGCGAATTCAGTTTCACCGAAAGCTATTCCGATTACGACTTTGAGGAACTTGCTCGCTACGCTGCCGAAAAGGGCGTGCCGATCGTCGGCCATCACGAGACCAGCGGAGATGTCGGCAATTACGAAAGCCAGCTCGAAGCCGGGCTCGACCTGATGGCCGCACGCGGGGTGAAGACCATCAAGTCCGGCTACGTCACCGACGCCTGCAACCTGCGCTACGTGCATTCCGATGGTCACGAGACGCGCGAATGCACCGAAAGCCAGGTGATGCAGCGCCACCACCTGAAAGTCGTGACCGAAGCGGCGAAGCGCAAAATCGCGATGAATCCGCACGAGCCGGTCAAGGATACCGGGCTGCGGCGCACCTATCCCAACTGGGTCAGCCGCGAGGGTGCGCGGGGCATGGAATTCAACGCCTGGGGCGTTCCGGCGAACGGTCCGGACCATATCCCGACCATGGTTTTCACCCGCCTGCTGTCAGGCCCGATGGATTATACGCCGGGGATCCTCAGCCTGGAGGGCCGCGGCCAACCCCTTCAAATGACCATGGCGCGCGCGCTGGCCGAATATGTTCTGGTCTACTCCCCGATCCAGATGGTCGCCGATCTGCCCGAGCACTATGCCGAGCACAAGGATGCCTTCCAGTTCATCAAGGACGTCCCGGCCGACTGGGCCGAAAGCCGCATCCTCGAAGGCGAGGTGGGCGACTACGTCGTTACCGCACGCAAGGACCGCAACAGCGCGGAGTGGTATATCGGTGGCGGCACCGATGCGAGCGAGCGCTCGGTCTCGCTGGCGCTCGATTTCCTCGATCCGGGCAAGTCCTATCGCGCCGAAATCTACCGCGATGCGGCAACGGCGCATTTCGAAGGACCCACCCGCTTCGATATCGTCATCGAGCAACGCGACCTGACCGCGACCGATCGCCTCGACCTGCGCATGGCTCCCGGTGGCGGTTTTGCCGTGCGGCTGGTACCGATCGAGGGGTGACGGAAAGCAAACCTCCACACGTGGTAGTGCTGGGTGGGGGCAGCGCGGGCTGGATAACCGCCTGCCTGCTGCACCACCGTTGGCATTCGCGCGGCGGACAGGTCACCGTCGTCGAAAGTCCCGAAATCGGGATAATCGGCGTCGGAGAGGGATCGACTCCGCAGCTGAAAGCTTTCTTCGACCATCTCGGCATCGACGAGGCCGACTGGATGGCCGCGTGCGATGCCACCTACAAGCTGGGTATCCGCTTTACCGGCTGGAGCGAGCATCCGGGTTTCGAGAGCTATTTCCACCCCTTTCCGGGGCCCGTCGACCTGCATACCGAACCGGGTTTCGTACATAATTGCGCGCTTCGCCGGCGGGGTTTCGATGTGCCCGCCCATCCCGACGACTGGTTTCTCGCCAAGGTCCTGGCGGAAGAACACAGGGGCCCGCACCCGCGGGACAACTTCCCCTTCATGCCAAGTTACGGCTACCACTTCGATGCGCACAAGCTGGGTCAGTTCCTCCGCGACTGGGCGACCGAACGCGGCGTATTGCACCGGCCCCTCAAGGTGACCGATGTGGAGCAGGATGCCCAGACCGAGATCGCCGCGCTCCTCTGCGAGGACGGGACACGGATCGAGGGCGACATCTTCGTCGATTGCTCCGGCTTCCGCTCGGTCCTCGCGCAACAGACGGTGGGTGCACAGTTCATTCCGTTCGGCGACAACCTGTTCAACGATCGCGCGGTGGTTCTGCCTTCTGCGCATAGTGCCCGCTTCAAGCCGCAGACCGACAGTATCGCGATGCGCGCCGGATGGCGGTGGTCGATCCCGCTGACGACGCGGGTCGGCAATGGCTACGTCTATTCATCGAAATACGTATCTGACGAAGACGCCGAAGCGGAATTGCGCGAAGCGATTGGGATGCAGGACGAGGGCGAAGCGCGTATTCTGGAGATGCGGGTTGGTCGGATCGCCGAGAGCTGGACCGGCAATTGTCTCGCTGCCGGCCTGTCGCAAGGCTTCATCGAGCCACTCGAAGCGACCGCGTTGCACATCGTCATCGCCACTGCGCTCGATTTTGCCGATGCCTACGAGAAGGGCGGCTACGGGTCAGCGCATCGCGATATGTTCAACCAGCGTATCGCTGCCAAGTACGAAGGGATCCGCGACTACATCGTCGCGCACTACCGGCTTAACCAGCGCAGCGACACGCAATACTGGCGAGACAATGCGGCCAACGACGCGCTGTCGGAGAATCTGAAAGGCATGATTACCGCTTGGTTCACCCATAAGGACCTGCGCGAGGTCAACCTGCGCCAACACGATGGCAATCCGCACTATGCGAGTATGAGCTGGCATGCGTTGTTCGCCGGTTACGGCACCTTCCCACCCGAAGCGAAAATGGTGCCAACTCCCACCGGGCTGGTAACGGCAGAGGTAGATCATACGCGTAGAATGCTCTCCGCGTGTGCGACCAATTTTTTGAGGTATGCTCCCCTGTCAGACTAACCAGCCGACCAAGGCTGAAGCCGCTTTTTGGTCCGCTAGATATGCGAAACGCCAATTCTGTATGACTGCTTGCGGGACTCTTGGATAGTTCCTGATACGGTCGAAATGAGGGCGCAAAGCTGCCGTTATGAGGGTAGGGAAACCAGGATTTCCCAATAATTCCAGTGCCCATCATATTCATGTCGGGTGCGCCAATTGAACATGCACCCTTGTCGATTTCTGCCACTCTGGTGTGGCACCTGAAGGTCTTCGGCCGGTGGAGGCCGAAATCGGATCAGGCTGGTTTAATGCCTCGGTCCGGATAATCTTCCGGATCAGCCTTGCTCTGGTTCTTTAGAGCTTGCCGGTCTTCCTCTTTCAGTGCCGGATTCTTGTCACTCTTTTCATGTTTGGGATGTCGTTCTTTTGCGCCACCCTCATCGGGATGCTTGCGATTATCTTGGCCCATGCCTCGCTCTCCGCCTTGTCTATCCACCTTCATCGGTAAAGCGGGCGCCCATCAGGGCGCCCGCTCAATGTCGCTTGTCAACGACGGTGTCTGCTGGCAGCGCCGGTCGCCGGCTCCGACCCTCGTGATAGGTCCTTGCCGCCCGGCGTGTGTCCGCTCCGCTGGATCTGGCCCTCGTCCGCGTCCTTGCGTGGATCGCGCGTCTCGCCTTCGCGCGGCCCCGTTCGTTCGGGCTCGCCCGGCACATTCGATTTCGTCTGTGTCACATTGCGGGAATCGTTGGGTTCATACTCGCCCATGATCTTTCCTTTCTCCGATTGCTCTCTAGCTGAAGAGCGATTGGGAAGTTGGTTAAGTTCCAATCAAACGGTCCGCGGCGGAGTTGGCGCCCGGAACTGGGAGCATTCGATGCCAGAAGGTAGGCATAATTGCTTAGGCTAACGCTAGGCTGCGCCTAACCAGACAAGAGTACAGGGCAATCATGGCTTGGCTTTGGGATCGCACTCCGAAAGAGACCGAGAGGTCCCAGCGCAAGATGGTATCCATGCCAGTCAAAATGCGATCCGGTGATGGATGGCAGGATATTCTGATTGTGAACGTGTCCGAAAGCGGCCTGTTGCTGAAGGCCGTGATCACGCCAGCCTTGGGCGATTGCGTTGAGATCCGACATCGCAGTCTTTCCATTCGCGGTGAGGTGGTGCGTACGGCGCATCGCCGCTTTGCAATCCATGCGTTCGAGCCGATCGATCTCGACACTTTGCTGGCAAAGGCTGCAATCAGGGTGCGAAGTGACGGACGTTTTCTCGCGCCAGTAGAAGGCGATCCCTGGCACTGGCGCCGAAACCGTTGATCAATCGCATAAATTTTCTCATGCGCAATTTAGCTAGGCTCCGGGATTGCTGGGAGTAAGCACGGTCGGCAGTGACAGTGCCGGTCGACAACCTTGGCTCCTCCAATCGTCAGCAATTCAATCCGGCAAGGCAGCCAATACGCGATCCGGTGTCATGGGATATTGGAAGAGCCGCGCGCCACATGCATTATATATTGCATTGGCGATTGCCGCCGCGCCCCCGCACATTCCAAGTTCGCCGATGCCTTTGGCTTGAATGGGGCTGGCAACGGGATCGCGTTCTTCCAGCATCAGGACATCTACATCCGGTACATCTCGATTTACGGGTACGTGGTATTCGGCCAGATCGCAGTTGACGAGATGTCCGTCGACAGGATCGAACAGCAGGGCTTCCGTCAATGCGACTCCGATGCTCCAGGTGATGCCGCCCAGGCACTGGGACCTCGCCGTTTTTTCGTTGAGTACGCGGCCGAAACCAAAGGCGCCCAGCATATGATCGATGCGTGTTTCTCCCGTAAAGCGGTTCACTCGAACCTTGGCGAAAAATGCGCCGAAGCCGGATGCGGTGTGGCTGTCCGCGATGTCGCCGGGTTCGTAATGACCGATTTCGCAGATGTCTTCGCCGTCCAGCAGTTCGACAAGCGATTTGCCTCCGACGACAGAGCCGTCACGCAGGTCCAGTTCGGTTTCGCTTGTTCCCGCTCGATGGGCGAGCTTTTCGCGCAGCGCTTCGCAGGCGACGTACACGGCCGATCCGATCGACGCCGCGCCCCAGCTACCGCCGGAACCCGGGCCTCGGGGATGATTTGTATCGCCGAGTTCTACCAACACTTTTTCGATTGGGATGCCGAGCATCTCGCCAGCAATCTGCGCCACGATCGTATAGGTACCCGTACCGATATCGGTCATATCGCTCTGGACCACGGCCGTCCCATCGCTCTTGAGGGTCACACGTGCCTTTGCTTCGCCGACATTATGGACGCGCGCCGCACTCGCCATGCCGGTGCCGATCCACCATTCGCCCTCGCGCTGCTGACGCGGTTTTCTGGGACCGCTGTCCCAGCCGAATTTTTCTGCTCCCTGCCGCAAACAATCGGCCAGCTTATGCGATGAAAAGGGCAGATCTTCTTCCGGGTTGCGATCCGGAATATTGCGCAGCCGCAGTTCGACAGGGTCCACACCCGACTTTTCGGCGAGCATGTCCATCGCCACTTCGAGAGCGGGCATGCCAACGGCTTCGCCCGGTGCACGGACCGAGCCAGCAGTCATTCGATGAATGCGGGCAACTTCGAGCTTCAGTTGCCGGTTCTCGCCGCCGTACAGAAAGTGCGATGACTGCAGCACAGGCTCGGCAAATTCCTCGCCCGGGAGATTGGACACCAGCGCATGATGCGCAAAGCCGTCGAGTTTCCCTTCCTCGTCACTTGCCAATCGTAGCTGCTGCGTCGTTTCGGAGCGGCGCATGATGCATTGAAATACCTGCTGGCGGCTCATTACCACGCGGACCGGGCGGCCGAGTTCGCGTGCAGCGATCGCTGCGGCAACGGTCTCTTCGCTGATGCCGAGTTTCGATCCGAAGCCACCACCGACATACCGGGATACGAGGCGGATATCGTTTTCTTCCATCCCCAGACTGTCGGCCAGTTCGGCGATATTGTAATTTGGCATTTGGAGAGATGCATGGACAGTGAGCTTATCGTTTCTCCATTCGGCGATGGCTGCATGTGGTTCCATGGCTGCGGACGCATGCCCCTCGGTCGCAATTTCCACATCGACCGTATGCGCGGCCTGAGCCATGGCGGCATCGAGATCGCCCTGATTGACGGTCTCGTCATCCTGCTCTTCTGGCGTAACCTGATGGGGATCGAGCGGCGCTCCTTCGTGGACGCGGTATTCCACCTTGAGATGCTTCGCCGCATCGCGCGCCTGTTCGAACGTTTCTGCAACCACTACCGCGATCGGCTGACCCCAATAGCAAACCGTTGCCGGGTCTTGTTTCGGCGCCTCGTTAGCCGTGCCTTGCGCTGCGCGAGTTGTAAGGCGCTCATCGTCTAGGACCGCCAGGACGCCGGGCATCGAAAGGACGCTGTCCTTGTCGATGGATGTGACTTCACCGCGGGTTATCGGCGCAGTGACCAGAACACCTTCGGCCACATTATCGATCTTGTATTCTGCCGCATACGGGGCGGTGCCGGTAACCTTGGCCAGACCCTCGACACGGGAAAGGGGTTGGCCGACGATACCCTGCTTCATCCCATCCAGCCGGTTCGACGTGACAGGTTCATCCTGCTTCAGATGCGCGCTCATATCTCGGTCTCCGTCGCTTCTGCCATCACCGCGGCAAGGGTGCGGCGGGCAAGCGGTATCTTGAAGTCATTCTCGCCGTATCCGCGCGCGCCTTCGAGCAGCAGGTCGCCCGCTTTGTCGAACAGCGCAGCAGATGGCGCCTCGCCGACCAGAAGTTCGGACAGACGAGCGTCGTGCCAAGGCTTGTGCGCCAGCCCGCCAAAGGCAAGATCGGCTCGGGCGATGACGCCGTCCTCGACAGCCACGATGGCGGCGACCGACACCAAGGCGAAGGCGTAGGACGATCTCTCACGTACCTTGCGGTAGAGGTGTTTGGCCTTGACTGGACGAGGAAGGGTAACCGCCGTGATGATCTCGCCGCGTTCGAGTACGTTTTCCCGCCATGGGGTGTCGCCAGGCAGCAGGTGAAAGTCGCGGACGGGAACGGCGCGCTCATCGTTTTCTGGGCTTGCGATCTCCACTGTCGCATCGAGCGCGCTCAGGGCCACGGCCATGTCGCCCGGATAGGTCGCGATGCAGCTTGGACTCGTGCCCAGAACGGCATGCAGATGGGCGATACCGTCGATGGCGCCGCAGCCCGATCCCGGCTCGCGCTTGTTGCAGGGCTGATCGATATTGGTGAAATAATAACAGCGCGTGCGCTGACACAAATTACCGCCGGTCGTGGCGCGGTTGCGCAACTGCTGGGTTGCACCAGCCAGAATAGCGCGGGCAAGGACCGGATAATCCGCCCGGACCCGCTCGTCATTGGCGGTCGCGGTATTGGTCGCCAGCGCACCGATGCGCAGGCCGCCGTTGGCGGTTTCCTGTATCTCGGTCATGCCGAGGCGATTGATGTCGACCAGTCTTTCGGGCGTTTCGACCTGGAGCTTCATCAGGTCGAGAAGGTTCGTCCCTCCGGCTACGGCGGTGGCTTCTTCGGGCGCGGTGAGTTCATGCGCGTGGGCAAGACTATCGGGACGCTGGAAGTCGAATGGTTTCATCAGGCGTCTCCCTGCGCGACTTCGCGGATGGCGGTGACGATATTGGCGTAGGCGCCGCAGCGGCAGAGGTTGCCGCTCATGCGTTCGCGGATCTCTTCGGGGCTCGCCTGCATTTCGCCGAGCAGGTCCTCGCTCGCATCGCTGGCGAAGCCGGCGGCGATTTCATCGAGCATCGCGGTGGCGGAACAGATCTGGCCCGGTGTGCAATAGCCGCATTGAAATCCATCATGTTCGACGAATGCGACCTGTAGGGGGGAGGGGGAGGTGGGGGTGCCGAGGCCTTCGATGGTGGTGACGCTGTCGCCATCGTGCATGGCGGCGAGGGTCAGGCAGCTGTTGATCCGCATGCCGTTGACGATGACGGTGCAGGCCCCGCACTGGCCATGGTCGCAGCCTTTCTTGGTTCCGGTAAGCCCTTCATTTTCGCGGAGAAAATCGAGAAGGGACACGCGAGGGTCGCTGGGGATCGGACGCTCGGTTCCGTTGACGGTGATGGTTTTGCTCACAAGGGGCCTCCTTGCTGACCTAACTGCGGTCGCGCGCGAAGGGTCCGGGAGCGAGCAAAAAACACCCCGAAAGCATGTCAATCATACGTATGATCAGGCTGCCGAACACCGCTGAAACGGCAGTGTCCGGCAGATTTCGGGATCGTGCGTTCAGCGCCAGTATTTACGGAATTCGGCGCGCGGATCATCTTCGACCCGCAGGTCCTGATCGAAGATCATGGTCGTGCGCTGGGGCGCGGAATAGGGTTTCCATTCCGGCACGCGGTCGTTGTTGGGATCGCCATTGGCGGCAAAGGCGGCCCAGCTTCCGGCGATGGCGGCGGCCAGTTCGTTGGCGGACGGGCTGGACCCGTTGAGAGCGCCGCGCGTGTTGTAGAGGCTGGGCGCGACATCGATGCCGTGCACCGCGCCGAACCGGCCATCGACCGCGGGGCTGGGTTCGGTCCACAGATAGGTCCAGACCGGGGCACCGCCCTGCCGGGCCTTGAGTTCAGCCTGCGCGAAAGCGCCCTTGCGGAAGGTGAGATCGGAATCCATGCGCGCGGCAAGGAGGAAGGGCTTGGCATCGGGATCTTCCGCCCGGTAGGCGGCGACCGCATCTGCCGCCCGTTCGCCAAGGCGTTCCTTCGCGAAAGCGAGGAGGCCCGCTTCGTCCATCGCGAAATCCCCCATCCGATAGGAGCGTTCGTCCAGCACGGAGGAGACGATCATCGGCACGTCGGCCGAAATGGAGGGCGCGTCCGGGTCCCACGGGTGGCGCGGCAGGGTAATGCCGTCCACGACGGGGGCGAAGCTGCGAGGCGCTTCCCCGCGCGCACGGTCGGCCGCTTCGAGCCCGGCCTGCGTTTCGAGCAGGGTGGTCCAAGGCACCTGTTGCAGCTTGCGCACATCGCCGGGCGCGATTTCCAGCGCGTCGAGCAGCCGCTTTGCCGTGGCAGATGCCATTTCGGGAGGCATCATCCTGAGCGCAGACCCGCTCATGACGCCGGCGCGCTGGAACAGCCCCTTGCCGCCCGGCATCGCCATCAGCACGCTGGTCTTGGCGCCGCCGCCCGACTGGCCGTAGACGAGGACGCGATCCGGATCGCCGCCAAAGGCCGCGACATTTTCCCGCACCCAGCCGAGCGCGGCGACGATATCCTGCATGCCCACCGTGCCCGAGGTGGCAAAGTCATCCCCGCCGAATTCGGCCAGATGGAGGAAGCCGAACGCGCCGAGGCGATGGTTGATGGCGATGACCACGCTGTCGGAAAAACGCGCCATCTGTTCGCCGTCCATGCCGACCGAATTGCCCGACCCCGAATAGAAGCCGCCGCCGTGCAGGACCACGATGACCGGCTTTTTCGCATTAGGATCGATCTTTGGTGTCCACAGATTGAGCGAGAGATTGTCTTCCCCCATTCCCGAAGGATTGCGATCGACCATGATGAGATCGGCATAGACATGGCGCCGGTCGCCCGGGATCTGCGGGGCGACATCGGTCCAGTGGAGCGCATCGCGAACACCCGACCACGGTTCGACCGGTTGCGGCGGCATGAAGCGGTTCTCGCCCGATGTATCGGCCGCATAGCTGACCCCGCGGAAGATCGAGATGCCACCCGATTCCAGACCGCGAAGCTTGCCGCGGGCCGTTTCGACCACCGGGAACATCGTGGCCCCCAGGGCGGGTTTGGCCATTACCGCTGCGCCAAGAGCCAAAGCCGATCCCAAAGTCTGCCGCCGAGTCATCATGTCAAATTCTCCCTTGTCCTGCCGATTGACACTAGAACCAATTGTGGGTGCGTGTTAAGCCTTTTTCGTATTTCGAGTATGGGTGAAATATCCAAAGCCAAGGATATGAAGCTATATCTCTGAAAGGCAGGTTCGGTGGTCGAGTGTGCCGGACAACGCGGGAGAGCGGAAATTTGCAGGGTTTGGGCTTTTCGCGCCGAGCGGCGCTTTGCGGGGGTGCCGCGCTGATGGCGGCGCCTGGACTTGCGGCCCGTATCCCGGTTGCCGACCGCATCGCGCCCGCTGCCAATTCCAGCCAGCGGGTCTGGGGGCAAAGCCATCTTCGTGGACTGATGAACCTGTTCCTGCCGACATTTCGCGAAGACGGGCGGACGCTGGACGAAGAAGCGATCCGTCACGATGTCCGCCATGCGATCGCGCAGGGGTTTTCCGGCACCATGCCGATGATCAACTGGACGCTTCCCGGCGATCCGAACTGGCGCGAATTCTATCGCATCGTCATCGACGAGGCGGGCACCGATCTTCCTGTCCATGGCATTATCGCCAGCCGGGAGGTAGAAAACGACAAGGCGCTGCTGGAGAAGCTGGAAGAGATCGGAACCAGCCTTGTGCTACTGGCATCGACCTATCCAGCGGATAGCAGCGCGGATCAGTTATACGATCTGATGGCGCAGCGCATTTCGGCGACCGGGCTGCCCGTCATGCTGTATGCGGCAACGGGCAGGCGTGCGTTTCCCCATCTTGGCCCCGCTGGCCAGCCGCTGGACGTTTACGACCGCATTGCCGATCTCGAGAATGTCGTGGCGGTGAAAATTTCGCAGCCCGTATCGCTGACATCGACCATGCAGCTGTGCGAGCGATTGGGCGATCGGCTGTCGATGGGGCCGGTCAATCTCGATTTCCTGCCGCTGCTGGCGCGCCATTTCCGGATCGGCTGGAGCGGTCAGTGGAACGCGGAGGCGGTGCAGACCCCGCAGCAACAGCTCGGCAATCGGCTGCTGGACGCCTGTGCTGCAGGCGAGGCGGCGCAGATCGATGCGCTGGCACAGCAGATAGAGCCCGCGTTGTCGCATTTCTTCGCCGTGCAAGCCCCGGTGATAAGGAAGGGCGCACATCCCTGGCAGCACAATCGCTATTATCAATGGCTGGCAGGCGGAAACGGCGGCCTGCTGCCGCGGGACAGTCACGCACCCGAAGGTGCGATCCCGGTGCTGGACGCCAGGGCACGTGAAGGCATGCGCGCGGCCTTCATCGCATCCGGACTGGAGCCCACCGAGGCGCCGGAAGAACAATTCGTGGTCGGCAGGGCCGCCTGGGCACGCGGTGTGCGGGCCAGCGATCTGAGCGATCTGCCATATTATTCCGAACAATGAATCGAAGGGGAGAAACATGAGATTACGTGCTGCAATGATCGGAGTGGCTGCTGCTGCACTGAGCCTTTCCGCCTGCACCACCATGGACGGGGCAGGGGCAACGGCATCGGCCGGCAATGTGCCGCAACTGCAAACCGCATACGGGGCGGTGACGGGATCGCGCGAAGGCGCATCGAACGATGTGAACGTATTTCGCGGTATCCGTTATGCCGCCACGACCGAAGGGCGGCGCTTCCAGCTGGCCGCCGATCCGGAACCGTGGACGACTGCGCGCCCCGCGACGGAGTTCGGCAGCGAATGCCCGCAGCGTCCATCGGGCGATGTGCCGGTGTTCAAATCATGGGAAAATTCGGTTGGGACGAGCGAAGACTGCCTGTTCCTGAACGTGTGGACGCGCGGCCTGAGCGACGGGAAGAAACGCCCGATCATGGTCTGGCTGCACGGCGGCGGTTACGTCACCGGATCGGGATCCAGCAATGGTTATGACGGATCGCGCCTTGCCGAGCGCGGAGATGTAGTGGTCGTCACGCTGAACCACCGCCTGAACGGGCTGGGATACAGCTATTTGGCCGGCCTGTCGGACGATCCGAAATATGCCGATAGCGGCAACCTTGGCAGCCTGGACATCGTGAAGGCGCTGGAATGGGTGCGCGATCATGCGGACGAGATCGGCGGCGATGCCGGGAACGTGACCATTTTCGGCGAGAGCGGCGGGGCAGCCAAGGTATCGACCCTGATGGGTATGGAGCAGGCCAGGGGGCTGTTCCAGCGCGCCATCGCCCAATCGGGTTCGATGTCGCTGGCCGGTTTCACGCCGCGTCTGGCCACGCCGCTGGCAAAGGATCTGATGGCCACGGCCGGCGTGTCGAGCGTGGAAGAACTGGCGGCCATGCCGATCGATGATTTCGTGGAAGCGATGATGAAATCGCGCAGCAAGGCGGCCTTCTATCGCCCGGTGGTCGATGGACGGTCGTTGACCCGGCAGCCCTATGCGCCCGACGCCAACCCGGTTTCGGCGGACATCCCGCTGCTGGTGGGGACGAACAATAACGAGATGCGGTTGCAGGGCGGGCTGGGCAGTCCGGAAAACTTCGCCCTGACATGGGAGCAGTTGCCCGCGAAACTGACCCCATTCGTGGACGATGCCGATGTCGGCGAAATCATCGCCGGGATGCGCAAGGCCCACCCCGATTACGATGCGAGCGACGTGTTCTTCCAGGTGGCCACGTTCCGCAATTACCGGAACACGGCGCTGCGCCAGGCGGAGCGCAAGAGCGCGCAGGCGGCGCCGGTCTACATGTACCGGCTGGACTGGAAGACACCGGTGGAAGGCGGCCGGCTGGAAACGCCCCACGCACTGGATATCGCGTTCGTGTTCGACAATGTGGCGCGTTCGCTGAGCTATACCGGACCGGAAACCGCGCAAACGAAGCGCATGGCGGATCTGATGGCGGATGCCTGGATCGCCTTTGCGCGTACGGGCAATCCGAACACGGCCGCATTGCCGCAATGGCCGGCCTACAATGTCCAGCAACGCGCGACGATGATCTTCGATGTCGACCCCGAAGTGGTGAACGACCCGGACAGCGCAGAGCGCGAATTGCTTCAGCGCCTGCTGCCTGAAGGACGTTCGCTTTAGGTCCCCTGGATCGACGCCGTCCCGGCAATAGTCCGGGACGGCGATTTACCGAGCGATCAGGCGGCGGCTTTTGCCGCCATCTGCATCATTTCGATTTCATGCCCGTCGGGCGTAAGGACGAAAGCGATGCGGGCGGGGCCGAAGCTGACGGTTTCGCCCTTTTGTTTTGCCCCAGCCTTCACCGCGCGTGCCAGATCGGCATCGAGGTCGCGGGTCAGCATGCCGACCGGGCCATAGCCATTGCCGGTTTCGATGGCGCGCCCATCCTTCCAGTGGAACAGCACGATGGTTGCCGAACCTTTCCGGCCCGTCATCATGTGTTCGCGGAACGCTGGGGTATCGACCGTATCGGCATGGGTCATGCCGAATGCATCGACGAAGAAGCGGGTCGCCGCATCGATATCGGATACGGTCAGCTTGACGAAAGAGAAGAGGGCGGGATCGGTGTCGTCCAAGGATTTGTCCTTCACGAAGTGGGGCGGGCGGGATCGCCCGGCGGGCGCGAGGTCGGGTGCGAGCTGGACAGGCCGCCATCCACGGCCAGCGCCTGACCGTTGACATAGCTTGCCTCGTCGCTGGCGAGGAACAGCGCGGCATGCGCGATCTCTTCCGGGCGACCGCCGCGCAGCAGCGGGTTGAGCTGGCCGATCTTGTGTTCCTTGCCCGCAGCGCGCGCGCCGTCGAACATCGGCTGGGTCATGCCGGTTTCGGTAAGGCCGGGCAGCACCGCGTTGACGCGGACATTGGTGCCCGCAAGCTGTTGCGCCGCGGTCTGGACCATGTTCACGACGCCTGCCTTGCTGGCGGAATACTGCGCCGGGCCTGCACCGCTGCGCAGGCCGGCGACCGAAGCGGTGCACACGATCGATCCGCCGCCGCAATCGCGAATGACGGGCGCGGCGTGTTTCACCGCGAGGAAGGGGCCGATGAGATTGACGCGGAGCACTTCCGCCCAGACTTCCGGCGTGGCATCGAAAAAGCCGCCGCGCACGCCGCCGGTGATACCGGCATTGGCGAACATGACGTGCAGGGCGCCGAAGCTGTCGGTGGCCCTGGCGACGAGCGCTGCGACATCGCGTTCCTCGCCGGCATCGCCGACCATCGCCAGCGCATGTCCGCCCGCGGATTCGACCATGGCTGCGGTTTCTTCCACCGCGTCGGTCTTGTCGAACAGCACGAGGCGGGCGCCTTCGGCAGCGAAGAGCCGTGCGCTGGCCCGGCCGATACCCGAACCCGCGCCGGTGATGGCGGCGACCCTGCCTTCGAGCCGGCCGCTCATATCGTGGCGCCGCCGTCGATCACGACCATCTGGCCGGTGGTCCATCTGGCGGCAGGCGAGGCGAGATAGACCGCGCCCCCGGCGATATCTTCCGGTTCGCCGATACGGCGCATGGGAAGCTGGCCTTCCACCCGTTCGCGCGCCTTGGGATTTTCCCATAGCGCCTTGGCGAAATCGGTCTTCACCAGCCCCGGCGCGATCGCATTGATGCGTACGCCGTGCTGGCCGTTTTCGACGGCGTAATTGCGAACGAGCTGGAAATCCGCCGCCTTGGACACATTGTAGGCGCCGATGGTGGTCGATCCGCGCAGGCCGCCGATCGAACTGATCACGATGATCGCCCCATCCTGCTTTTCGCGCATATCGGGCAGGGCCAGCTGGATGAGCCAGTGGTTGGAGAGGATGTTGTTATCGAGAACCTTGCGGAACTGTTCGTCCTCGATGCCGTCCATCGACCCGTAATAGGGGTTGGACGCGGCGTTGCAGACGAGGATGTCGACGGCGCCGAGCTGTTCTTTCGTGCGCGCGAAAAGGTCCTGCAGCTGTGCCTTTTCCGAAATGCTCGCCGCGATGGCGATGGCGCTTCCTTCGCCGTGTTCGGCATTGATGGCGGCGGCCACGTCGTCGCAGGCTTCCTGCTTGCGGCTGGAAATGACGACCTTTGCGCCGTGCGCAGCAAGCTGCTGGGCGATAGCCTTGCCGATGCCGCGGCTGGAGCCGGTGATGATGGCGACCTTACCGGTCAGATCGAATAGCGACATGGTGCTCTCCCTTGCATGTCAGTGTTGTGCCTGCTGTGCGAACGCCCAAGCCTGCTGCGCCAGCGGAACGATGCGGGCGGTTGCCGCCTCGGCATTGGCGCTGGACGCATTGCCGTCGAGCGTGCGTTTCTTGATGCCTTGGATGATGCCGACGAGGCGAAACAGATTGTAGGCGAAGAACCAGTTGAGATCGGGAACGCTGTCGCGCCCGGTGGCGGCGCAATAGCGCTGGGTCATCTCCTCCAGCGTGGGGATGCCGAGCGCGGGCAGGTCGAGCCCGCCGAGCTGCGCGCCGCGCCCGCCATGCGGCATCGCCCAGTTCATCGCCAGATAGGCGAAATCGGCCAGGGGGTCGCCGAGGGTGGACAGTTCCCAGTCGATGATCGCCAGGATGGCGGGCCGGTCGGGCGCGTAGATCATGTTGTCGATGCGGTAATCGCCATGGATGATCGAGGTGCGATCCTGCTGCGGCAGGGTGCGGGGCAGCCATTCGATCAGCCGTTCGACCTCGGGGATGTCGTCGGTCTGTGCGGCGCGGTACTGTTTCGTCCAGCGGCCGACCTGGCGGGCGAAGTAATTGCCCGGCGCGCCGTAATCCCCGAGGCCCACGGCCTCGTGGTCGACCGCGTGCAGCGCGGCGAGGGCATCGATCATGGCATTGTAGATGGCGCGCCGTTCCTGCGGATCGCAGTCCGGTAGCTCGCCCTTCCAGAAGGTGCGGCCCTCGACCATTTCCATCAGGTAGAAGGGGGCGCCGATGACGGCGGGATCCTCGCACAGCGCGATCGGGCGCGCGACGGGCACCGGGGTCGGGTGCAGGGCATCGATGAGGCGATATTCCCGGTCCACCGCATGGGCGGAAGGAAGCAGTTTGCCGAAGGGCTTGCGGCGCAGGACCATCTGGCCTTCGCGCGTCAGCACGCGATAGGTGGGATTCGATTGCCCGCCGGGAAATTTCTCGATCCGCTCGACCGGGGATGGAGCGGGGAGGTTCTGCGCCATCCATCGCTCCAGCGCGGCGATGTCGAAATCGGGGGCGGTGTCGTCATTGCTCATGGAGTTTCGCCTTCCCGAAGTCTGTCGAGCACATCCCCCTTGGGGCGCATCAGGCTTTCCTGGCTGACCGTTGCCACCATGCGCCCGGTTTCATCGAAGAAATGACCGTGGTTCAAGCCGCGTGCGTGGCCCGCCCAGGGGCTGTCGGTCGCGAAGAGATGCCACTGGTTGAAGTCGGGCGTTTCGTGGAACCAGATCGCGTGGTCGAGAGAGGCCGCCTGAACCGAGGGGCTTCCCGGACGCACGGCATGGGGCAGCATGGCGTTGCGCAGGAACATCATGTCGGAGGCGTAGGCGAGCAGAGCGCGTTGCAGCAGCGGATCGGTGTCCGCCGTATCACGCAGGCGCATCCACACGCCCGTTTTCGGTTCTCGCGAACGCGAACCGAAGAGCGAGCCCGGATCGAGCGGGACGATTTCGATCGGTCGGTTCTGCAAACGGTCGATGATCGGCGAACTGCTGGCTTCGCTATTATGTCGGCGCCAGCTTTCCAGCGCGTCGAGCGCTGCGGATACATCCATGTCGGCGGGGGCAGAGGCGGAATGGGTGAACCCCTGCTCGGTCACATGGAAGGACGCGATCATCGAGAAAATCAGCGAGTCCTCCTGCGATCCTTCCACGCGGCGCGTTGCGAAGCTGCGGCCTTCCGAAAGCGTGGTGACACGATAATAAACGGGATGCGCGCTGGACCCGGCTTTCAGAAAATAGGCGTGGAGCGAGTGGGGAAGACGCCCTTCGCTTTCCGCTTCGCACGCCGCCAGCAGTCCCTGGGCGATAGCCTGTCCGCCGAAAAGGCGCGGCCCGATGGCAGGCCCGATCCCGCCTTCATAGGTGTCGGCAGCGATCTGCTCGACGCCGAGTATCGTCGGTAGGTGAATAATTAGACCTCTCCCGTCCTCTGCATACCCGATATTCGAACAATGTCCGACCTTCAAGCTCGGAATTCGCCGGGCATCTTCGGACTCCTCCGTGACATCAATTTCCACAATGCGTTTGACGAACTAACAAATAGTGTGAGATAAGCGTGCCAGATGTTCAGGAGACAAGCATGACGTACACCGCCGGACGAATCGTCAACGACGCCGATGCCCACACCATGGAAACCCAGGACTGGCTGGCCCCCTATCTGGAAGGCGAGTACAAGGAGATGTATTCGCAGGTATATTCCAAGCGGGAAGGCGGCGACCGCATCGTCAAGATGATCGACGCGGCCAAGGCCCGTAAGAACGATCCCGAAGCGCGGGCGAAGGCGCTGGAAAATCCCATCGAAGGAGCCAAGGGCTGGCTGGGCTACGGCGGTTTCGACAAGGATGAGCGTGTCGAGGCACTCGACTGGCTCGGGTTCAACAGCCAGCTCGTATTTCCGACATTCGGCCTGGGAGCTATCACCAAGGCCACGGATGACGATCAGCGATATGCCGCGGCAACCGCCCTCAACAAGGCGCAGCAGGATTTCTGCGATGCCGATGCCAGGATGGACTGTGTCGCCTTCGCGCCGCTTGACGATCCCGATCGGGCCCTGGCGGAAGCAAAGCGGGCGGTCGGCGCTGGCGCTAAGGCCGTAATGTTCAGTGCGGGTCCGGCGGGCGACAAAAGCCCTGGCCATCCAGATCTGGACCCGTTCTGGCAGTTCCTGCAGGATAGCCGTATCCCGTTCATGCTGCATATCGGGCCCGGCACGAAAACCCAGCCGCCCAAGTTCAAGAACAATGGACGTGACCGGGCGGCAGATCTCCACGGCGGCGGCGAGAACCTCCGCTTCCCGGATTTCCTGTGCCTGTGGTTCGCACCGCAGGAATTCCTTACGGCCATGGTCTATGACGGCGTATTCATGCGCTTCCCGGAACTGCGCGGCGGCGTTATCGAAAGCGGGGCCGGCTGGGTTCCGGAGTTTCTCCGCATGCTCGACCACGGATGGCATTCCTTCAGCAAGACTGATCAGTACCTGAAGGATATGGATCTGATGCCGTCGGAATATCTCAAGCGCGCCGTCCGGTTCACGCCGTTCCCGAACGAAGATGTCGGCCGGATGATACGCGACAGTTCGCCGGAGCTTTACATGTTCTCCAGCGACTATCCGCACCCCGAAGGAACGCGCGATCCCTACGGGAAGTTCGAGACGTCGCTCGAAGGGTTCGACGAGGACGTGAAAGACATGTTCTACCGGACGAATTACGATCACATGATGTTTCGTGAGAGCCAGCCGCTCGCCGAAGCAGCCGAGTAACCACGAACAGAGTGGAATGTGAATTCAGGGGGCATCGGAAGGTGCCCCCTTTTTTAATCCGCCTCAACTGCGGGCGGCACCTCCGTCGAAGCGCATGAGATCGATGATCGGTTCGATGCTCGGCGCATCGTCGAGACCGTCGCACAGAGCGACCAGTCGATCTGCTTTCGACCGGCCCAGCACCGGCTCGATCAGTTCGATGGCCTTTTCCTCTACCTCTGCCTTGCCGAGCGGATGCGTGGGGAAGCCGGGGACATAAGCCACATAACGTTCTTCCGTTCTGCCATCCTTGAGGGCGACGGTTACGCGCGCGCTTTCCGTCCGGTCCTCGCCTTCGCCCATTTCCTGCGCTTCATCGCGGACCACGGTAACCTTGCGGGCAAAAGCTCTCGCCTGCTCGTCCGTTTCCTGCCTGCTCAGGGACTGCGCGTCCACGAAATCGAGCCGGCCATCGAGCATGATGATCGCAGCGAGATAGGGGATATTGAGCGCGGGCATGTTCGCGCGTTCGAAAGTGGCCGCTTCACCCGGCATGGCGACCACGATCTTTTCCACCTGATCGGGAGCGATGGTTTCGCGTAAATCAAGCAGCGCGCGCACGGCGGGCTGCGTGGGGCCGCCCACCGGATAGCGTTTCATCGCTGCGAGCGAGAGTTCGTACCGTTCATGCAAACCATCGACGAGCGATGCATGGTCCTTGCCTTCGCCCTGAAATGCGCGCCAGCGGAACCATGCGTTTTCATTGTCGAAGCTTTCGGGCACGCCGGTAAAGCCTAGCTGCGCCATATAAGCGGCCTGCAATCCGTTGCGCGCTCCCATGCCGCCGAAAACGAAGGCTTTTTCGATGTGACGCACATCGAGCAGCCATTGCCAAGAGCCCGACGCCTGCTGCGAGCAGTAGGCGAGCATGTGATCGACCTGTTCCGGTGACAGGCCTATCAGGCTTGCCGCGGCAGATGCGGCGCCAAAGGTTGGTGCGATGCCATGATTGGCGAGCCCGGCAAGGTAGAGATTGCGGGTCCCGATAGCCTTGGGCAGGCGACCGGCGATCTCGTATCCGGCAATCACCGCGCCGACCAGATCCGAACCGGTTCGACCGTTTGCGCGTGCTGCTTCGATCGAAACAGGTACGATCGCCGGGCCCGGCTGCACATAGGCGGAAGGAATGAAGTCGTTTATTTCTGCTGCGTGCGCAGTCATGGCGGACGCAAAGACTGCATCGACGGGCGAAGCCGCCTGACGCGAGCCGAGGATGGGGCTTTGTCCATCGGGAGACATTGCAGCGGCATAAGCGCGGCCCAGCGTTGCCGCTTCCAGAGAATTGCAGGCAATGATCGAGGCCAGCGTATCGAGAATGTGCAGTCTTGCGCGCTCCCGAATGGCCGCAGGAACGGTGTGTGTCGCCGCGCCTGAAATGTAGTTCGTCAGGTCCGGCGTGATGTCCAGCCAGCCACTATCACCGGGAGATTCCATCGTTTTCTGGCCCGCGTCGGACTGTGCGCTGACAATCGATGCCTTGGTCGCCAATACCGTGGCTGCAACATACCCGGTCTTCATCAAACCTCTTCTCGTGAAATCTAGCGCCACGGTTTTCTCCCATCTTGTTCAGCAACGAGGGTGCCCCAGGGTCGCCTGACAGTCAAACCAATAAGGATTTCCGGCACGATTGGAGAAAGGTCCTTGCCTTCGATGGCCGCTGGTTTCACACCCTCCGCATGACGGAATTCGAGGATGGGGGCGATCGGGCCGGTCAGGTACTGGAGGTGGCCGAGGCGATCATGCTCGAAACGCGATCGGTCAGCCTGACACTAAATGATATTGCCGACCGTATCGGAGTGAGCCGCAGCCTTCTGTACGTCTATTACGACGGGGTTCCCGCCATACTCGATGCGATCTTCCAGATTCATCTTGGCCGGCTGGAAGAGCACCTGCCCCTGCAAGGTGATGATGGCGAGGCCTTCGAGCGCAGGGCGATCGGCGCCAATCTGGCATATTTTCACTATCTGGTGGAAGCAGGGCCGGTGCTCCAGCTGATCCTGAGGGAACGCAATCAGGATAGCCCGCTGGGACAGGAAAGCCGCAAACGGTTCATGCGCCTGGCGCGTTCATTGGCCACTCAAACCTGCCATGCGCTCGCACTGGAGCCGCGCGAAGCATTCGTCCTCATAGAGCTGAATGGGGCCATCCCGGAAGCGCTGGCCCGTCTCGTGCGCAGTGGAGAGATCGATCAAGAAACTGCCGCACAGACCTGCGAGCGGCTGATAGCGGCATCGCTGCAATCTTTCGCCCTGAGGCCGACGCACTAACCGGCTTTGCCGGACGCTATCCTTTCGTCGCTCTCGGTACCCGCCATAACGATGTGAAGGCAAATCGCTTCCACCGTCGCAAAGGGCGCCCGGCGACTGGCAACGATACCACCGGCCTTCAACGAGACCGCGGTCAGGGCGGCCGTTGACGCCTTCGCGCTGGCAAGATCCATGCCGCCACTCGCGACGAGTTGCTTCAGGATGGGCTCACGTGCCGCTTCGCCCTTGGAGGCGCGTTCGTGCTTCAATGCTTCGCGCACCTCCGGCAGGTGCAGAAGCATCTGCATCAGCGGCCCGCGGCGATGGGCTTCGTGGAGATAGCCGATCGTCGACAGCATCACCCGGGTGTGATGCGACGATCCGCGCGAGATATTCCTTCGTCGATGGCTTTCCTGCGCATCGATTTCCCGGCGCGCGAGGGCTGCCAGTAGATCCGTCCGTCCGCCAAAGCAGTTGTGAACCTGGGTTTCGCTGATCCCGACACTGCTGGCGACCGAGCGCATGGTGACCGCCGATATTCCGTTGCGAACGGCGATCTTCCCGGCGGCATCGAGCAATTGCTGCCGCCGGGCTTCCGCAGACATTCGCGTGCGGGTGCCGGGCGACTGGCGAGGCTGGCGGCTCCCCAAAGCGAATGTCTCGCTCAGGCCAAGCGGTGCCGGGGGCAAAGGGGGCTGGGCGTCGCGTGCTTCGACGCTTCTGGTCCAGTGTGATCTGGGCGGACGCGGAATGGCCAGCCGATCGCAAATCTTCGCAAGCCCATTCCCGGTCAGGCCGTAACGCGATGCCACATTCCCCAACGGTTCCGACCAGACCGAGTTGAACAGCTCTGCGCGAGTGACTTCCATGAGGGAAAGATACGCCCGATCCGGTCGGTCTGTCTACCGCCGGGACCGTGGTTTCAGCAGCCAGTTTTCATTTCGTACCCGATCTTCTAAAATCTTTGTTGTTAGATCGTAAATATCGCGCTAAGCAGATGGTGAGGAAATGGGAGAGAGACATGCGGGGGACTCCGGCTGCGCTCGTGGGTGTAATGCTGATAACGGCATTCCAGGCACCTGCAATTCACGCGCAAATGCCCGAACCGATCGATGCGGTTACTGTCGATGTGACCGCCGGAGCCCTTCAAGGGTCACGCGAAAATGGCGTACTGGTTTTTCGAGGCGTGCCTTATGCCAGCCCGCCAACCGGGGAATATCGCTGGCGTCCGCCGCAGCCGGTCAAGCCATGGTCGGGCGTACGTTCGGCCACTGCGCACGAACCGGCCTGCACGCAGCCTGTCGATCTCGACACGACCGTCGCCAATTTCGGCGGGGTCAATGGCGCGCAGGCGGAGGACTGCCTGTATCTGACGATCACTGCGCCGGAGAATGCCAGCGGAGCGCCGGTGCTGGTCTGGTTTCACGGCGGGGCCTTCTTTCTGGGTGCGGGCAGCCTTGGATCGTATGACGGGACAGCGAATGCGCGGCAGGGCGTGATCACCGTGAGCGTAAATTACCGGTTGGGCGCGCTGGCGAATTTCGTTCACCCAGCGCTTGCGGCCCAGCATCCGGATGAGCCTCAGGGTAATTATGCCCTTCAGGACAGCGTCGCGGCGCTCGAATGGGTGAAGAACAACATCTCTGCGTTCGGCGGCGATGCTTCCCGTGTGACGATTGCCGGGCAGTCGGCAGGTGGCGGCATCGTCACCAATCTGCTCGCACTGCCATCCGCCAAGGGTCTGTTCGACAAGGCCATCGTGGAATCGGGCAGCCTGCTGCTTCCTGACCGTCCGCGCGAAAAGGCGGAGGAAATGGCCGTGGATGCCCTGGCTGGCATCGGCATCGGTGCGGACGCTACCGCTGAGGACCTGCGCAGTGCCTCTGCTCAGACCTTTGCCGCGTCCAACGATCTGCGGGCCGGCTTCTTCTTCACGCCCGACGCGAAATTCAAGCCGAAAGCGGCGATCGATGCTTTGCGGGCGGGAGAAGAAACCGATGTGCCGCTGCTGGTGGGGACGAACAGGGGTGAGGGCGGCTTTGGCGCAGCGCGCAGCTTTGCGACACTGGCAGGCGATGAGGGCGCGCCGGCCTTCTTGTACCGCTTCGACCATACGCCCGCCTTCCGCGCACAGGAATGGACCAACGGCCCGGTGCATTCGGCGGAACTCATGTTCGCATTCGATTCCATCGATCAGTCGAGCTGGGGCGGGGAGCGGGCCGACGCCGCCGACCGCGAGCTGGCGAAGAAGGTCAACGGCTGCTGGGTGGCCTTCATCAAGATGCCCGCCGGCGCGCAAAGCTTCGAATGTGCCGACGGTTTCGTCTGGGAGCCATACGAGAAGGGTGGCCAGGCAGCCCTCATCGAAACGGACGGGCTCCGCATGGCTCCGGCAGACGCATTGCCGGATGGACCGGGAAAAACAGAATAAGATCAAACAAAAAGCGATTGGGAGAGAACGATGAATCGGAAGACACGATACCTCTTGGGAACGACGCTGGCTGTCCCGGCCTTGCTTGCAGCAAACGTGGTCAGCGCGCAGGATGCCGCGGTGCCGGCTGAGGCGGATCAGCCCGCCGCGACGCAGGACGCCAGCACGATTGTGGTGACCGGGTCCTTCATCCGCGGTACGTCTGAAGAAGGTGTTCTCCCGGTCGACGTCTTCGGCGTCGATGAACTCAGCCAGCGGGGCATCGACAGTCCGCTCGAATTCATCAAGACCCTGCCTTCGGTCGGCCCGGTGCTCGGAGATTCGAACCAGTATGCCGCCGGCGGCAGCCAGGGCGTCGGCTCGATCAACCTGCGCAGCCTCGGCCGTGAACGCACACTCGTGCTGATGAATGGGCAGCGTTTCTTCCCCGAACCAGGCGACGGTGCTGCGGATACCAATCTCATCCCGATGTTCGCCCTCCAGCGCGTGGAAGTACTGAAGGATGGCGCCGCATCCACCTATGGTTCGGATGCCATTGCGGGCGTGGCCAACTTCATCACCCGCACCAATTTCGAAGGGGTCGAAGTTGCCGGAAACTGGCAGTTCGTCGACGGGTCGGACGATAATTACCAGGCCAGCATTCTGGTCGGAAAGAATTTCGGATCGGCCAACATCATGGTCGGTGCCGGATATCAGCACCGATCCGAACTTCCAGCAACCGAACGCGATTTCACGCAGCGTCCCTATGAGGTGAACCCCTCGGGCTGGTCACCGCTGAACAATCCAGGCGTGTATCTGCCGCAGACGGCAACGGGGATATCGTTGGCACAGCCGGGGATCGACGGCAATTTGCTGGATGCCTGCAACAGTCTTGGCGGGATCGAAGTGCCGATTTCGTCCTTCCAGACCTGCCGGTATTCCTACATCCCATTCGTGAACCTGATCGAGAAGGAAGACCGGTATCAGGTCTTCGGACAGCTTACTGTCGATCTTTCGGACACGCTGAGCTTCCGCGCAGACGCTCTGTATTCGCATACCGAATTACCTGAACTCGGTTATTCGCCAAGCTATCCGGTAACGCAGAGTCCACGTGGGCCAGGCACGAGTTCACGTTTCATCGTACCGCGCAGCAATCCGAATTATCAGAATTTCATCGATACGACATTTGGCCCCGGTTCGCTGCCGGATCTCGCATCTGCTTATTCGGTAATCGTGCTGTGGCGGCCGTTCGGATCGGGTGGCAACCCGCTGGATCCACGCGGTGCCGGAGAAGGCGGCGCATTCAACGATGCTTGGCGCATTTCGGGCGGCTTCGAAAAGGAACTATCCGATAATATGCGGGTCAACCTCAACGGGTTGTTCCTGCGTAGCAACCGAACCGCCTATTCCATGGATTTTGTCAGCGACCGTCTGCAGCGTGCCCTCAACGGTCTCGGCGGGCCCAACTGCAACACCCTCACACCGGGTACGAACGGATGCCAATATTGGAACCCTTTTATCAGCCAGTCGCCAGGCAATGCTGCGCTTGGCTTAAATAACCCAGCCTATGTTCCCGGATCGGAAAACAGCGAAGAACTGATCAACTGGGTGCGTCAGAGAAATGGAACCAACGGGTTCGAGGAACTCTGGACCGCTGACCTCGTCGTAAGCGGTGAGACCCAGATTGGCGGTATGGATGTCGGTTACGCATTCGGCGGCCAGCACAGGCAGAGTACCTTCGTTTCGCAGCCGATCAATCGCTTCAGCGATCCGGATGCCTATCCCTGCGCTGTCGACGGGGATCGCAGCTGCCTCGATGATCCGACGGACAATCTGGTGCCCGTTGGTGCATTCTCGTTCCTGGGCAATTATCCGTCCGCCAATCTGACGCAATCGATCAACGCGCTATTTGCGGAAGTGAAGGTCAACCCCACGCCCGACATCGAACTTGTCGGTGCGGTGCGGTTTGAAGATTACGGCAATCCGGTTGGATCGACCATCAATCCAAAATTCTCCGCAAGGGTGCAGGCAACCGATTTTCTCGCATTCCGCGGTTCTATCGGAACGACCTTCCGTGGGCCGTTGCCTGGAGATCTGAGCCCATCCGGAGCGAGCTTTGTCACCGGTATCAACGCGATCAATAACGAATATCGCGCAACCGATTCCGGCGGCAATCCGGACCTCGACCCGGAAACAGCGCTCACATATAACATCGGAGCCGTGTTGTCGGCTGGAGACCTGACTTTCAGCGTCGACTTCTGGACTTACGAGTTCGAAGGCCAGTTCGCCGATCTGCCGTTCCAGCAGATTGCCAATGCGGTCGCGCCCGGTACGTCGGGCACTCAGCTGGTCGATTGCTCAAGCCCGTTCACTCAATATATCACGTTCCAGGGCGGTCAGTGCACCCAAGGCGTGACCATTGCTCGGGATATCGCCCGAATTCGCACGCAAACGGTCAATGGGCCCGATGTGACGACCCGCGGTCTGGATTTCACGCTGAACTATCAGCGGTATTTCGGTGACGTTGTATTCAATTTCGGCGCGAATGCGACTTATGTGCTCGAATACAAGTTCGACGCATTCGAGTTCAACGGATTGCAGTTCGATAACGGTTACGAGGCATCCGGCTGGGCCAATTACGGCCGCGACCCCGGGACGGTCTCGAAATGGCGCGGCAACGCTTTTGCCTCGCTCGGTTTCGAACCGGTCACCCTGACATACAATGTGAATTATATCAGCGGTGTCGACGACAACCGCTGCTATAACCGGGATACGGGTGCGCTGATCGATCCCTGTGCTGTCACAGAGTTCGGGGGCACCAACTTCGGCCGTCGCATCGGCAGCTTCATGCAGCACGATCTGCTCGCATCGGTTGAACTCGACCTGGGTGGCCTCGACGTCACGCTCAACGGGGGCATCGAGAACCTCTTCGATCGCGACCCCGCAGGCGCGCGTCTGGAATACGGATACGATCCATTCATCGGATCTGCGATCGGACGCACATTCAGGCTTGGTACAAAAGTTCGCTTCTGATCCTTCTCTCCCAGAAGCGAAAATTCGGAAAGGGGTGGGGGGCTTTGAGGCTGTCCGCCCCTTTTTATTTGGTGGAGCCGGAAGGCAGGCTGTTGGCCATCGTGCCTAAGCAAATGCTCAAACTTCAATGCGTACCACATATTCTACCGTTAAGATCGCGCCTCAGGCACTTGGTTCAAAAGAGCCCATACCAATATTTTAGACATTGGCGGTGTGCGCTTGCGTCCGGCGGGTAAATGCGGCTATCCCGTTTGAAAATTGCCTCATGGCTATAACGGGAAAGGAATCTGAAAAATGCGCGATGCTGTCATTGTGTCTACCGCACGTACTCCTCTTGCAAAATCCATCCGCGGTGCCTTCAACGCAACCCATCCGGTCCAGCTCGGTGCCTGGAGCGTGGAGGCCGCGGTCGCGCGCGCGGGGATCAATGGCGACGAGATCGAAGACGTAGTCATGGGAGCGGCCAGCCAGGGTGGGGCGCAGGGGTTCAATATCGGACGCCAGATTGCCCTTCGCGCGGGCCTTCCGGTCGATGTCGCGGGTATGACGATCGATCGCCAATGCTCCAGCGGCTTGATGGCAATTGCTACTGCAGCAAAGCAGATCATCGTGGACCGGATGGATGTCTGCGTTGCCGGCGGCATTGAATCGATCACCGCCATACGGAACAACACCGCCAAGCCAGCGCGTGATGAAGAGCTACTGCGCATGCATCCGGATATTTTCATGCCGATGATCGGCACTGCCGAAGTGGTCGCCAAAAGGTATGGCATCTCGCGCGAGGATCAGGATGCCTATTCTCTGCAATCCCAACAGCGTACGGCGGCGGCGCAGACTTCGGGCAAGTTCAGCGACGAGATCATCGAAGTGTCGACTACGATGGACGTGAAGGACCGAGAAACGGGTGAGGTGTCGCAGCAGGACGTCACCATTGCGATGGACGATTGCAACCGCCCCAACACCACCATCGAAGGGTTGGCAAGGCTCGACCCCGTCATGGGCGAGGGCTATTCGATCACGGCTGGCAATGCGAGCCAGCTTGCCGACGGTTCCGCTGCGAGTGTGCTGATGGAAGCGGAAGTCGCCAAGGGGAGGGGGCTCGCACCTCTCGGCCGGTATGTCGGTATGGCGGTGGCGGGTACGAAGCCCGATGAGATGGGCATCGGGCCGGTATTCGCGATCCCCAAGCTGCTGAAACGTTTCGATCTGTCGATCGAGGATATCGGCCTGTGGGAGCTTAACGAGGCCTTCGCGGTGCAGGTGCTCTACTGCCGCGACAAGCTCGGCATTCCGGACGATCGGCTCAATGTGAATGGCGGGTCGATCTCGATCGGCCATCCGTTCGGCATGACCGGCGCACGCTGTGTCGGCCATGCGCTGATCGAAGGCAAACGGCGGGGCGTCAAATATGTCGTCGTGACGATGTGCGTCGGCGGCGGCATGGGCGCAGCCGGCCTGTTCGAGGTGCTGTGATGGCGACGGAAGCAAAACAGGACCTCGCGTCGGCGATCGGCTGGGTTCCACCGGCGAACTGGCCAGCGCGCAGCAGGGCTGAATGCAAGGCGATCCTTACCGCACCGGGCATGCGCTTCGAGATGGAAGAGGTCGACATCCGCGGCGTACGGCTTCGCACATGGAAGAACGCGCCGCCCAATCTGCGCGCGATCGCTCTGCTTGGACAGTCGCATGGTGCGCGCGAATTCGTCATCTATGAAGACGAGCGCATGACATACGATGCCTGGTTTCGTGCTGTCGCAAGATTGGCGCACGAATTCCAGGCGCGGGGCGTGAAGAAGGGCGATCGGGTTGCGCTGGCGATGCGCAACCTGCCCGAATGGCCGGTGGTTTTCTTCGCCGCCATAACGATCGGCGCGATCTGCGTGCCACTGAATGCCTGGTGGACCGGTGATGAACTGGCTTTCGGCCTTTCCAACTCCGGTACCAAGCTGCTTATATGCGATGAAGAGCGCTGGGACCGCCTGAAGGACCGGCGGAACGACTTTTCCTGTGTCAATCATACGTTTGTTACGCGTGCCGAACACCCACTGAACGGGGCCGACACGCTGGAATCGGTGATCGGGACACCCAAGCAATACGCTTCCCTGCCTCAGGCGACCCTCCCCGACGTCGAAATCCTGCCCGAAGACGATGCGACCATCTTTTACACCAGCGGCACGACGGGGCGGCCCAAGGGAGCACTGGGCACGCATCGCAACCTTTGCACCAATATCCTGTCGAGCGGTTACAATGCCGGTTGCGCGGTTCTGAGGCGCGGCGAGCCATTGCCCGAACCGCAGCCAAAGACCGGTCTGACCGTCATCCCGCTGTTCCACGTCACCGCGTGTTCTGCCGGGCTGATGGGCAATATCGCTGCAGGCAATACGATGGTCTACATGTACAAGTGGGATCCGGTCGAAGCGTTCAAGATAATCGAACGCGAGAAGGTCAGTTCGACTGGCGGTGTGCCGACAATCGCATGGCAATTGCTGGAACATCCCGAACGCAAGAATTACGACCTCTCCAGTATCGAGGCGATCGCCTATGGCGGGGCGCCCGCTGCGCCTGAACTGGTTCGCAAGATCCGGGAAGTATTCGGAGCCTTGCCCGGCAATGGCTGGGGCATGACCGAGACGATGGCCACGGTGACCGGCCATTCGTCGGAAGACTATCTCAACCGCCCAGACAGCTGCGGCCCGCCGGTAGCAGTGGCCGATCTGAAGATCATGAGCGAAGACGGATCCCGCGAACTAGCGACAGGCGAAATCGGCGAATTGTGGGCCCGGGGTCCGATGGTAGTCAAAGGCTATTGGAACAATCCCGAAGCCACTGCCGAAACCTTCGTCGACGGTTGGGTGAAGACCGGCGACCTTGCCCGCCTCGACGAAGAAGGCTGGTGCTATATCGCAGACCGCGCGAAGGATATGATCATCCGCGGAGGCGAGAACATCTACTCATCCGAAGTGGAGAATGTGCTCTACGACCACCCGGCCGTGACCGACGCGGCCCTGATCGGCTTGCCGCATCAGCAACTCGGCGAAGAGCCGGCGGCCGTCGTCCACCTAGCGCCGGGAATGCAGGCGAGCGAGGCCGAATTGCAGGAGTGGGTGGCAGAACGCCTCGCCAAGTTCAAAGTCCCGGTCAGGATCGCGTTCACGCCTGACACGCTGCCTCGCAACGCGAACGGAAAGATACTCAAAAAGGAACTCTCAAGCTTCTTCGAGACATAGGTAACATTCGCTGAGGATTGCCGCGCCTGCCCCATTGGACGGGCAGCGGTACCTGCTGTAAGCGGTTGAGGTGGGGAATTGGATGGCAAAGAAGCCCGATGTGACGAAGAAGTTTGGCGAAAAACGCAGCGCGATCGTTCACGCGGCATCTGTGCTCATCAACGAAACCGGCGTCCAGGCGACCACCCTGACCAAGGTTGCGCGCGCAATCGGGCTCAACGCGACCAGCGTTACCTATTATTTTCCGCGCAAGGACCAGCTGATCATTGCGGTTTATGCCGAAACCATCGCCTTGATGAAGGCGACGGCAGAAGAGGCACTGGCGGAGGCGACGCCGCGCGAGCGGATCGCCAAGTTCGTGAAGCTTCATGTGCAGTTGCGGGACCGCATCCGCCGCGGGGAACACGGTCTCATCGCGGCCTTGTCGGAAATCCGCTCGCTCGATCAGGAACAGCAGGACGAACTGCTCCAGAAATATCGCGATGTCGTGCAGGATGTCAGGATGTTCTTTGGTGACCCGGCTACGGAAGCCGAACGGGCACTCTATTCCGCGCGTTCGCACATCCTGATCGAGGCGATGCTGTGGTGGCCCGTCTGGTCGCGGCGATATTCCGTGCTCGACTTCCCGCGCGTCGAACAGAAGATTGTCGAAATCCTCTGCAACGGCATTCCGGCTAGCAAGGGCGAATGGGCGCCGTCCCCACTGCCCGATGGCGGCTGGCGCAGCGATGGAGATGCCGCGCCATCGCAAAACGATGAATTTCTCCGCGTTGCAACGCTGATGATCAACGAGCGCGGGTATCGCGGGGCATCGGTCAACAGGATTGCCGAAGCGCTGAACGTGACAAAGGGCAGTTTCTACCATCATCACGATGCGAAGGACGATCTGGTGATGGATTGCTTCCAGCGCAGCTATGACCGCCTGTCGAAGGTTCAGATGGCCGGTCACGACGTGCCTGGTTCATATTGGACGAAGCTGTGCAGTGTCCTCAACGAATTGATGGACCTTCAGTTCTTCGATCCCATGCCGCTGCTGCGAACGACCGCTCTTCAGGCGCTGGATAGCGATCACAAGACGGACGTGGTGATGCGCTCGAACCGTCTGGCCCGGCGCTTCGCGGGCTTTCTGATCGATGGCTTCGAAGACGGCTCCGTCAGAGCGATCGATCCGCTGGTGGCCAGCCAGATCATCATGTCGACACTCAACGGTGCCTATGAAGCGCGCCGCTGGGCATCGCGTTTCGAGGATCGCGCGGAGGCGATAAGGACCTACCTGTCCGTGCTCAGCGAAGGCATGCTGGCGGGAAGTTCTTAATCGGTCAGTAGAGCGCGAAGATCAGCCTTTCCTGCTCACGCCTATCTTGCCGGTCTTTACACAAGCCGGACGGATGCAACGGGTCCGATACAAAGACGGTCCATCGTCGAGAAAATGACCAATTCAGGCGAGCAGTCCGAGTAAGTCGGGAGAGGTTGGGGCGACGCAGAGCGATGGAAAGTCTGCTCCTCGCCAAATATGTCGCGGCCTAGATCGCGGGCTCCCGGTGGCGGGGCTCTCGTACTTTCCAGATCAGAAATATCAGGGCCGCTACCACCGCGGCAAGGACAATGGCGAACAGAGGCTTGAAGCCGCTGGTCGCTACGAGCACTCCGGCAAGGACGGGGCCGGTCGCTGCGATTACGCCTTCCAGCGTCGTCACGAATGCGAGCCGCATCGGGATATCTTCGACATTGCCGAATTCCAGAACCATCGTCGTTGACGCGAGCATCCAACCCGATCCGCCAACGCCAAGGAGGACGAAGGCCGCATAGATGGGAACGGCTGAATTGCCGATAATGAGCGTGGTGACCCCGAGGATCGAACTTGCCAGAGCAAATACGTAGATGATCTTGAAGCCCCAGCGATCGCCCAGCGGCCCCCAGAAGATGTTGGATACCGTATCCGATCCGAGGAACACGAAGCTGAGGCCGCCGATCAGCGCCCCATCGAGGCCAAGCTAGGTCCCGGCATAGATCGTCCAGAAAGGTGCGCCGACACGGGCCATGGTGGCAAAGCACTGGACGACGAGAAACCACGCGAAATCGCGGTCGTGCAACAGTTCCGGAAACTGCCGGATGCGCTCTCTCATCGGCATCTGAGGGCGCGATGCGGGCGCGGCAGGTTCGCGGATCATGGTTTTGAGCACGATGAGCCCTGCACTGGTCAGCAGGAAGGCAAACAGGAAGGTGGTGGCGTAGCCATTCCCTAGCCATTCGTCGGCGATCAGATAATTGCCTGCCGCCCAGGCGAGAACGGCGGCGATCAGGCCGCCGGCAAAATTGCGGTACCCCTGCAACCGCCCGCGTTGCCGTATCGGTATCAGCTTGCTCATGAGCATCTGGAACGCGACCCGCTGCGCACCGGTGAAAAAGCCCAGCATCAGGAAACATGCAAAGGTCGCAAAGAGCAGGACATTGCCGGTCAGGAAATATCCCGTGAGCGCAAGGCCCAGGATCATCAGCCGCATCATGGAACCGACGCGGATGGCGTAGGGCAGGATGTGGCTGCGATGCTCTATCCGGGCGCCGCTGGCGATCGGGCTGATGGTGGCGCCAAGTTGCAGCAGCGCCGAGCCAAGGCCGACTGCGGCCGTGCTGCCCGTGAGCAGCAACAGATAGGCGGGAATGATGGTGGGCGCATAGATCAGGCGAAAGCCGGTCATCCCCAGAACGCCATGAATGAAGTTGGCGCGGTAATTACGCTTGAGGTTTTCGTCTACGAACCGCGCGTGATCCGCCATCGCACGCTGCTGCACGGTGCGCAGATCTTCCAGCCCTTCGGGATTTTCCAGCGGGTCCAGTGTCAGTACTCACCCTGGAGCGAAATGCCCGTGCCAGCCATCTGCCCGACCCTCACGATGGATCCGGAATGTCGTCGGCATTGCTCGCAGCGGCGCGGTCGCGTTTCTCGAGTTCGGCCAGGCTGGCTTCGTGCGTGGTCCTGTCGATGCGATAGGCGAACAGGAACCCCGCCCCGCCGATATAAAGCACGATCAATGTGGGCACGTAAACGGTGGCCAGAAGTCGCGGAATGGCAGGATCGATGGTGGCCGGTTCCATTCCCGGTACGATGCCAACGAACGCAACCAGCATGCCCGCAGCGAACACGCCGATCCCGGACGTGCTTTTCTGCATCAGCGTGTTCGCCGCGTAGAACAGGCCTTCGCTGCGGCGCCCGGTGGCCAGTTGGCTTTCTTCGACGACATCGCCGACCATTGCGTGGGTCAGGACTGCCGACGAAACGCCGCACATCTGAAACACGGTCGAAAATGCAAATAGGGCCGGCACCAGCAGGGGATCGCCATTGTCGAAGAAATTGCCGGTAAGACGCAGGACGTAGGGCGCGCTGCCGAATATCACAGCAATGATGGCAAGGCCGAACGCCGCGTTGCGCTTGCCGATTTTACGCGAAGCCCATGGCGCGATGAACAGGGCAAGGAATGCCCCGGTGAGCGAATCTATGGTCAGCACGGCCAGTTGGGCCGAATTGAGCCCCCACAGGTACGTACCAAAATAGATATTCAGCGCCGAGGTCATGCCGACGGAGGTGTATTTGAGCACCCCGAAGGCGACGATCGCCAGAAACCCCTTGTGCGCGAAGGTGCTCTTCATCTGCACCAAAGTGCGGATGGGGCCGATCTTCTCACGCGCAGGCGGCATGCGGAAGTATTTGACCCGATGCAGCGTTCCCAGGCTGGAGATGAGGATTGCGGCAAACATGATGGCCGCACCGACAACCGCGAAAAGGCGATAGCCTTCGGGATTGAGCTGGCCGACCGGATATTCCGCCGTTGGCGCGAGGAAGACCAGCAAGGTCAGGAACGCCATGCCGACGCCGCCGAGATAGGCGAAGAAATAGCGGAAACTGGCGATCGAAGTGCGCTGGTCGTAATCGCTGGTCAGTTCGGGGGCGAGAGCGCTGCTCGGAATTTCGAAGAAGGTTATGAAGGTCCTGACGCAGCAGCCGACCACGAGAATGTACCAGAAGGTCTGCATCTCGCTCATCCCTTCGGGCGGGAAGAACAGGAATAGCAGGCTGCCCGCGGCCGGGATCGCGCTCAGGAACATGAAGGGGTGGCGTCGGCCCCATTTGGTCCGGACCGTGTCCGACCACTGCCCCACGATCGGATCGGAAATCGCATCGACGCACAATGCGACGAGGATTGCGAATGACACCAGATCGGCGCGGATGCCGATGACCTGATTGTAGTACAGAAGAAGAAACGAGCGGAAGGCGACGTCCTTGACGCCGTAGCCAACCGAACCGAAGCCATAGAACAGTTTGGTCGATAGCCCGAGTTTGGGGGCTGGGCGATCTGCGATCATTATTTTCCTTACCTGGCGGGGGAGCCAAATGCGCCATCGCGGATGGCTTGCTCTCGGGCCTGCGCCTCGCGCGACTTCAGGCGATCGACGTTCTCACGATGGCTGGCCTCTGTGATGGGATAGAGCAGCAGGAACAGCGCGCCGATGATCCACAAACCGCCGGATGCCGGTATGTAGTGGATCAGCAGGCTCTTCTGCATCGCCACCGTCACCTGGTCGACGTCCACCCCGGTCGGGAAATCGGATAGTTCGAGCACGATCCCTGCCATCATGATGCCGAGGCCGGTCGAACATTGCTGCATGAAACTGGACGCTGCGAAGAACACCCCTGCGGTATGCTGGCCGGTCCGCACGGCGTGATCTTCCACCACATCCGCCAGCATGGAAGAGGTGTTGATTAGCGAGGTCGCGATCATGGCACCGTAGACTGCGCCGATGATGAAGAGCGTGGGCAGCAGCATCGGATCGCCCGGCTGGAAGAACAGGTCGAGGTAAGTCAGCAGCAGTGGCGAAAGGCCGAGCAGAATGCCACCTATCGCCATGAACATCGATGTGTTGCGCTTGCCCAGCCAGCGCGAGAATTTCGGGGCGAACGGCGCAGCGATCGTTGCAGCGACCAGACTGTCGAACGTCAGCAGGGCCAGCTGTCCTGCACCGAGTTTAAAGACATAGGTGCCGAAATACAGCGTCGTTGCGGCGTAAAGCCCAATGGCAGTGTATTTGCAGACGCCGAATGCGAAGATCGCGAGGAAGCCGCGATTGCTGAACGCGCTGAACATCTCCTTGAAATGGGACGTCGGCGTGGCGCCTTCGCCGGGTTCGTCGCGCTGGCGCAGATGCGGCACGCGGCTGAGCGTTCCAAAGCCGCACACCAGAATGGCGGCAAAAATGAGAGCGCCGCCGAGCCATGCGAACTTCACATAGCCTTCCGGGTTGAGCTGGCCACGGGCGAATTCGGGCGTGGCAACGAAGAACACGGCAAGGGAAAAGGCGGTGAAGCCGAAGGTCCCGACATATCCGAACCAGTAGCGAAGGCCGAACAGCTTCGTGCGCTCGGCATAATCGTCGGTCAGTTCGGGATTCATGGCGCTGGAGGGGATTTCGAACGCGCTGATCGAGGTGCGCGTCAGGGCCGCGATGGCGAATACCCAGACACCCATCTGGATGTCGGTCAGCCCGGCGGGCGGAAACCATGCCAGGATGAAGAATACTGCCGTCGGAAGCGCGGATCCGAGTATGAACGGATGCCGGCGCCCGATCCGCGATCGGGTCATGTCCGACCAGCGGCCGATGAAGGGATCGGCCACTGCATCGACCAGCAACGTCAGCGCGATCGCGGTCGAAACGATGGATGCCGGGACCCCCAGCACCTGATTGTAGAACAGCAGCAGATAGGTGGAAAAGGCGGCGTTCTTGACGCCGTTCGCCACTGCCCCGAAACCATAGCTCAGGCGCTGTCCGCGCGTCATCGCTGGCGTCGGCACCGGCTTACTCCGCCGCCTCCACCAGTTCTTCGAGCGGGTCGTACATGTCCCGCGCCCTGGCCCGGCGCTCTATGAGCGAGTAATCGGGGAACATCGGATCGGCGACGTCGCGATATTTGCGCAAGTGCTGCTTGGCGACGGTGACCTTGTGCACTTCCGTCGGTCCATCGGCGATGCCCATGACCATCGAACCGATAAGGCTGCCGACGAACGGCATTTCATTGGATACGCCCAGCGATCCGTGGATGTGGATGCAGCGGTGCGCGATGTCGTGATAGACCTTGGGCATCAGCGCCTTGATCGCGGCTATGTCTTTGCGGACCTTGCGATAATCCTGATATTTGTCGATCATCCACGCGGTTTTCAGGACGAACAGCTTGAACTGTTCCAGCTCGATATAGCTGTCGGCAATCTGCATCTGGACCGCCTGGTAATCGGCGATCGTGCCGGTCCGCGTCTTGCGACTGACAGCACGCCGGCTCATCGCATCGAGCAGACGGCGACAATTGCCGACGGTGCGCATGGCGTGGTGCACGCGCCCACCGCCCAAGCGTGTTTGCGAAATGGCGAAAGCACCGCCCTGTTCACCCAGAAGATGATCCGCCGGCACGCGCACGTCGGTGTAGCGCACATAGCTTTCCGAACCGTCTTCCTGGCCATAGACGCCGACGTTGCGGACGATTTCGACCCCCGGCGTGTCGACCGGCACGATGAACATGCTCATCCGTTCGTGACGGGGAGCATCGGGATCGGTCACCGCCATGACGATGAGGAATTCCGCCCAGCGACCGTTGGTCGAAAACCATTTCTCGCCGTTGATCTTCCAGTGGTTGCCGTCGAGTTCGGCCTTGGTGATGAAATTGGTCGGATCGGATCCGCCCTGCGGTTCGGTCATGGAGAATGCCGAAACGATTTCGTTTTCGAGCAGCGGCTGCAGATACCGTGTTTTCTGTTCGGGCGTTCCGTAATGGGCGATGATCTCTGCATTGCCGGTATCGGGCGCCTGGCAGCCGAACACGATCGGGGCGAAACTCGCACCACCGAGGATCTCGTTCATAAGGCCCAGCTTGACCTGACCATAACCCTGACCGCCAAGCTCCGGGCCGAGGTGACACGCCCACAGTCCCCTGGCCTTCACCTCTTCCTGAAGAGGGCGGACCAGCTTGTTGCGGCGCGGGTTCTCCACGTCATAGGGATGGATGCCCAGCAGGCCCAGCGGTTCGACCTTCTCGCGGACGAATCCGTCCATCCAGTCGAGCTTTTCTTGGAATTCAGGATCGGTCTCGAAATCCCAGGCCATGCAAACATACTCCCAACCGACGCACTTTTGCGCGTTCGCCTGCAAGCATACCTAGTTTTCAGATCGGGGCAAGGCAATGATCGCCGGGCAGCAGTGATTACCTTTGCCCGGCGCTCACTAAACCTACAGCAACGTCACCAGCAGGATGATGGTGGTCGCCCCGAAACCCACGGCGCCTGCCCGAAAAGCGTCCGCATGCAGGCGCAGCAATGCCTTCAGGTTCACGATGCCGTCTCCCGCTCGGCCGACCATGAACCGCCCAGAGCGCGGAACAGATCGATCTGGCGGCTCGAGACGAGCGCGTCCTGATCGGCCAGTTCGGCCCGCGTTTCGGCAAGCGTGCGCTCCGCATCGAGCAAATCCAGCGAATCGATAACGCCTTCGCGGTTCTGGGCGCGGGTAATGCGTGCCGCCTTGGTCGCTGCCTGCATCGCCTGTTCCAGAGACTGCCGCCGCTCGATTGCCCCGGCATATCGGGACAGGGCGGTTTCGGTTTCCTGCAAGGCATTGAGGATCGCCCCGTCGAATGCTGCGAGCGATCCGCGCGCGTCCGCTTTGGCGGCATCGATGCGCGCGAATACCGGTTCGCGGTTGGGGAAGACCCAATCGATCAACGGTCCCAGGATGAACCCGAGCGGACCGCCGGAAAACAAATTGCTCACGCTGGATGCGGACGATCCGACCGAACCGCCCAGCGTTATGCGCGGATAGAGATCGGCGCGGGCAACCCCGATCCTGTCGGTATCGGCAAGCAACCGCTGCTCTGCCGCGCGGACATCCGGCCTGCGCGCCAGCAATTGTGTGCCGTCGCCAACGGGCAAGGGGGCAGCTATCTCGAGCGGGATCGAGCGCTCGCCCGAAATTGCGGGCAATTCCGTTGGTGTGCGTCCGGTAAGCGTCGCCAGCGCGAACAGGGCGGCGCTGCGCTGCGCCTCGATTTCCGGGATGGTGGCGGCCCGCTGGTCGCGAAGGCTCTGGATACGGGCGACTGCCAGCCCGTCTGCCATGCCCACCTCGTGGCGTCGCCGCGTGAGGCGAAGGCTGTCGTCGAGCAGGGCGACGATCGATCGCGCCACGTCGATCCGCGCGGCAGCGCTGGCGGCATTGGCATAGGCCAGCGTAGTATCCGCTACGACCATGACCCGCACCGCATCGGCGTCCGCTTGCGCCGCAGCCAGATCGTTACGAGACGCGCTTATCTGTCCGCTGACCCGCCCGAACAGATCGACTTCATAAGACACATCAGCACCTAGCGAAATGCCGGTACCCGTCCGATCGGCTCCGGGGGGCGTCTCCAATTCCGGTGTTCTGGAATAGGCGGCTGATGCGGTCAGGCCGACGGTCGGCAGTCGGTCCGATCGCGCACCGCGCAGGGCAGCACGGGCGCGGTCCATCCGCGCTACCGCCTGCCGGATGTCGGTATTCGCGGCCAGCGCATCTGCAACCAGTCCGTCCAGCACGGGGTCTTCGTAAAGCCGCCACCAGTCCTGCGGCAGCGGATTGGCGGTCACGATATCGGTTTGGGCGGAAAGGAAGGGGCCGGAAGTCGCGCTCGGGGACGGGGGGGAGGGAGAGACGCGATCCGGCCCCACCGCGCAGCCCGACAGGGCAAGCGCGGAAACGGCGGAAAGGATGAAGGTGCGATATGCCATGATGAAATGTCCTATTCGGCTGGCTGCACGGTCAGGCCGGGTGCCTTTCGGCTCCAGCGGCTGCGCAGCTCGGCCACGCGGTCGCCCAGTACGCGGCAGACCACATAGAAAGTGGGAGTGAAAACCAGTCCGAACCCGGTGACGCCGAGCATGCCGAAACATACCGCCGTACCCAGCGCCTGGCGCAGTTCCGCCCCGGCGCCAGTGGCAATTACCAGCGGGACGGATCCCAGGATGAACGCGAAGCTGGTCATCAGGATCGGCCGCAGGCGGGTGCGCGCAGCTTCCACTGCGGCAGCCGCGGGCGAAAGGCCGTGCAGCTTCTCACCCTGGCGGGCGAATTCAACGATCAGGATGGCGTTCTTCGCGGACAGGGCGATCAGGACGACAAGGCCGATCTGCGTGAGCACATTGTTGTCCATGCCCATCAGGTTCACCCCGGCCATTGCCGCCAGCAGACACATCGGCACGATCAGGATGATCGACAGCGGCATGATCAGGCTCTCGTACTGTGCGGCCAGCACCAGGAAGACGAGCAGAACCGCCAGTCCGAAGACATAGGCCGCCGTATTGCCGGTGGTGGCCTGCTGATATGCAATGCCCGTCCACTCGGTCGAATAGCCTTGCGGAACCGTCGTCGACGCGACCTTTTCCATGGTCATCAGCGAATGACCGGTCGATCCGCCCGGCGCCGTATCGCCATCGATGGCCACGGCAGGGGCGAGGTTGTAGCGCGATACGCGGTACGGCCCGGTGGTGTCCGTAAACGTCGCAAGCGAGCCGAGCGGAACCATCGATCCATTGGCCGAGCGGGCATGGAGCCCGGCAATGTCGCTCACATCGTCGCGATAGTCCGCCTCCGCCTGTGCGGTCACTCGGTACGTGCGGCCCAGCAGGTTGAAATCGTTGACGAAGGCGCTGCCGAGATAGACCGAAAGCGTATCGAAAATGTCTGCCGGGGCCACGCCCAGCATCTGGGCCTTGTCGCGGTCGATATCGGTCTTCACGCGGGGCGTGCCCGTGTCGAAGAATGTATAGACACCGGCCAGACCTTCCTGACCATTCGCCTTGGCAATGACCTCATTGGCGACCTGCTGCATGTCGCGATAGCCCTGGCCGGAATCCGCTTTCAGCATCATGCGAAAGCCCCCCGCCGAACCGATCCCCTGGATTACGGGCGGTTTGACGATCATCAGGCGTGCTTCGTTGATGTCCGCAGTGGCGGCTTGCGCGGCAGCGATAAGTTCGTCGATCGATTTGCCGCTACCCTTGCGGTTCTCGAATTCGTCGAGCACCCAATAGGCGGCCGCCGAACTTGCGGACTGCGTTTGCGTCGTGCCGTCGAAGCCCGACAGCATGACGGTGCCCTTGATGCCTTCGATCGGCAGGACGCGCTCGGCCACCTGCTTCATCACGGCATCTGTTCGCGTGGTCGACGACCCGGGCGGGAGCTGGATGACGGACACGAAATAGCCCTGATCCTGCTGCGGAATGAAGCCGGTTGGCGTCGCGCTGAGCGTTAGGGCGGTAAGGCCGATCAGCAGCGCGTAGGCCGCCATCATCCTGCGCGGCATGGCGACCAGCCGCGCTGTCAGCTGGGCGTACCAGTCGCTGAACCGTTCGAACGCATTGTTGAACCGCTGTCCGGCACGGTCCAGCCCCTGCCGCCAACGCGGTGCATCGGCGGGCAGATCTTCATGTGGACGCAACAGCAGGGCCGAAAGGGCCGGCGAGAGCGTCAGCGACACGAACAGGGAAATTGCCGTCGCAGCCGAAATCGTAACCGCGAACTGCTTGTAGAATTCGCCCGACAATCCGCCCATGAACAGGGTGGGCACGAACACGGCGCACAGCACCAGGACGATGGCGATCAGGGCGGTCCCGACCTCGTCCATGGACCGGCGCGCCGCTTCGAGAGGGGAATACCCCTGTTCCAGATTGCGCTCGACATTCTCGACCACGACGATGGCATCGTCGACGACAATTCCGATCGCCAGCACCAGTCCGAAAAGCGACAGATTGTTAAGCGAATAGCCCAGCATGGCGAGCACGGCGAAAGTCCCCACCAGCGAAATCGGTATCGCCAGCACCGGAATGATCGATGCGCGGGCCTTCTGCAGGAACACCACGATCACCAGGACTACCAGCACGATCGCTTCCAGCAATGTGTGCAGGACGGCGTCGATGCTCTGCGATATGAATTCGGTCGGATTGTAGACAATGCGGTATTCCATCCCCTGCGGGAAGGATTCCGAAAGGCGGGTCATCGTTTCCTTGACCCCCTCGGCCGCCTCCAAAGCGTTGGAACCCGGCTTCTGGAATACGGGCAAGATGACGGAATCCATGTCGTTCAGATAAGCCGACGTGGCGTAGTCGGTCGCACCGATTTCCACGCGGGCGACATCGCTGACGCGGATCTGGCGTCCTTGCGCATCTGTGCGGATGACGACCTGACCGAACTGCGATGGATCGGTGAAGCGGCCTTGCGTTTCGACGTTGAGCTGAAAGGCGCTTTCAGGGCTCGGCTGCTGCCCCAGCGTGCCGGCTGCGACCTGCACGTTCTGCGCTCGCAGTGCGCGCACGATGTCGCTGCCGGTCAGGCCGCGGGCGGCGGCGCGGCCCGGGTCAATCCAGACGCGCATTGCCAGTTCGCGCTGCCCGAACAATTGCACATCGCCGACCCCTTCGAGCCGGGCGAGCTGATCCTTGATCCGCGTCTGGGCGTAGTTCGAGATATATTCGCGATCGAGCGACCCGTCCGGCGACACCAGATTGACCACCATGAGGAAGTCGGGCGTCGTCTTGCGCGTCACGATGCCGAGCCGCTGCACTTCTTCGGGCAGCCGGGCCTCGGCGATGGCGACGCGGTTTTGCACCAGCACCTGCGCATCATCCAGATCGGTCCCAGGCGCGAAGGTGACGGTAATCGTCATGCGTCCATCGCCTGTGGATTCGCTGGACTGGTACAGCATCCCATCGACGCCGTTGATTTCCTGCTCGATCGGATTGGCGACCGTATCGGCAACCGTTTCCGCCGATGCGCCGGGATAGACGGCTGTGACCGTCACCGTCGGCGGGACGATATCCGGATATTGGCTGATCGGCAGGAAGAAATATGAAATGGCTCCGACCAGCGTGATCAGGACAGCCAGCACGCTGGCGAAGATCGGTCGATCGATGAAGAAACGTGACAGTCGCATGGACGCACCTCGGGTGTGAATTGCGGATTGGTCAGGCGGAAACCGGGCCGGTTATTCGGCGAAGGTCGCAGCCGCAGCGCGGAATTTTGCCGGTGGCGATTTGGCCATGCGTGTCTCGGCACGGGCGGGGGCAATGGTCCCCTGCTGCGCGGAAACCTGCTGACCGGGCATGGCCATCTGGACGCCCTTGATCACCACCTTCTCGGTCGGCTTCAGGCCGCTCTCGATCACCCGCAGATTGCCGATCTGGGGGCCGAGCTCGACTGAGCGTGCGGCGACCTTTCCATCCTTTTGCACCACCAGAACCAGCTTGCGTGTCTGGTCGGTCGTGATGGCGGTATCTGGAACCAGCATCGCCTTGTGCGTGCCGCCAGTGGCCAGCCGCATCTGGCCGAACAGGCCGGGCGTCAGGAATCCGTCGGGATTGTCGACCAGTGCGCGCGCGCGGATCGTACCCGATTCATCGTCGAGCCCGTTGTCGGTGAAATCGAGCTTGCCGTGCCAGGTATATTCGGTTTCGTCCTGCAGGCGGATTTCCACGGGCGTACCCTTGTCCAGCCCTTCGCGCTGGGCTTTCAGGAACAAGGCTTCCGATCCGGTGAATTCGAAATAGACCGGATCGACGGCGTTGATGGTCGTCAGCAGGGTGGCCTGCGAACCGCCGCTGCCCGACACCAGATTGCCTGCATCGACCCGGCGATCGGAAATCCGCCCGGATATCGGCGCGCGGACCGTGGTGAACCCCACGTCCAGTGCGCGGGCCGATACCAGCGCCCGTGCCGCGGCGAGGCCGGCCTCGTTATTGCGCACCTCCGCTTTCAGCCGGTCGATTTCGTTGGCGGCAACCGCGTCGTCCTCGACAAGGCGCTGCGCACGGGCCAGATTGTCGCGCGAGAGGGCAAGCGCCGTCATGGCTTGAGCGACCTGTGCCTGCGCCTGCGCCAGCGAGGCGCGATAGGTTCGCGCATCGATCGTGAACAGCGGCGCACCCTGCCGGACGAACTGGCCGTCGGTAAAGTGGATGGCGGTTATCTGCCCCGACACCTGCGGGCGAACCTCCACACGGCGGCTCGCTTCGAAGCGGCCGACGAATTCGTCCCATTCGGTGATTTCCTTCTGCAGCGGTGTCGCCACGGTGACCACGGGCAGGGGGGCTGCTGCAGGCGCAGGTGCGCCGCCGCCCAGGACCCACCACGCGGTGATCGCGGCGAGGACGATCAGCACGCCGATCCACACGCGCATCAACCGCGACTTCGGCTGGCGTGCCGTCACCTCGGCCGGATCGTAGCCGCCGTCCTGTTCGCGCTCGTCGAACTGCTCCTGCTCGCGGCGCTCTGCCGCTGCTTCGTCATGGTACCTGTCGAAGGGGGTATCGAACATACGCTGTTCCCTGATCTTGTTATGCCGCACGACATCGCTTTCGAAAGCGCGGCTTTCGAAATTGAACTCGCAATTATTCCGGGATCGGGCGTGCACATATCATCACGCGTGACCGACGGGAGTCGGCCCGACCAACAATCTGTACCGATAAGTATGTAATGCTGCGTTCAGGTCAAGGTATTTTTCTGTACCGACCGATATTATTTTCGCAGATTGAGATGTCCGTTATGCAGACGGCCAGGAAAGTAATGCAGAATCAGCAACTTGCAAAAGCTCTTCGCGGCTTGCACCCGATTGGGCCTGGACCGAGATGCCTTGCATGATGGCCAGCAGATAGCGCGTGATCGCCTCCGCCTCGGTCGCTACGCGGAATTCGCCGGCGTCGATCGCCTGCTGCATCCGCGCGATGATCGCCCGCCGGGAGGATTCCGCCCGTGCATTCACATCGTCCCTGATCGAAGGCTCCACGCTCTGGCAGGCAACCGAGGCGATCACGCCCATGCAGCCCTTGCAGTCGCCCGTGGTTGCGGCATCCACCGAGCCCATCAACAGGCGCTCGGCAACGGCGCGTGCCGTGGGCGCCTCGATCGCATCGCCGATATAGGTCAGCTTGTCGCGTTCGTAGAGGTCGAGCGCCTGCCGGAACAGCGCTTCCTTGTTGCCGAAAGCGGCATAGAGGCTGGGCCGCGTTATGCCCATTTCGTCGGTGAGATCGGAAAGCGAAGCGCCCTCGTACCCCTTGGCCCAGAACACGCGCAGCGCCGCACCAAGGGCCAGCTCGGTATCGAATTCTCTGGGACGTCCTCGGCTTGCGACTTTTTCCATACCGTAGAGTATAGAAAATGCGCGCCGGTTTTCAAGGCGTTTCGCGCCCGGCGCCGGTCCGCTGAGCGCAGCTTTACCGCATGTGCACGTGTATTCCCGTAGGGCGCCTAAGCATCTGCTATACCATATTGTTGCTAGCGCTTACGCAAGTAAGGAGATGCTGCATGCCCAGGATAATCGTCGCTGAAGATGACGAGATCGTCGCCGAGATCGTGCGGGACACTCTCATTCAGGCTGGACACGCCGTGGGTGTGGTTCAGGATGGGGCGGCCGCGCTCGACGTCATCCGGGCCAAGCGCCCGGACATGGTCATCCTCGATTGCAGCCTGCCCAGCATGACCGGGGTCCAGATCGTTCGCCAGATGCGCATCGACTATGATCTCTGGGAAATCCCGGCCCTGATGCTCACCGCGCGCGTCAGCGCATCCGATGAAGACCTCGCCATGTATGCCGGGGCCGACGAATATATGCGCAAGCCCTTCGATCCGAAGAAGCTCCTCGCAACGGTCGACGTGCTGTTGACCGAAGCACATGATCGCAAGGCACTCGAAAAAAGGCCTGCCGGCGCCCGCGCCATCTGATCCAATTGCCTGATGTTCCGGGGCAGGGCGGGCCTGCCCCCGCACCTTCAGGCCGCCTCGTCCAGAACCGCCAGGCTGCGCGAGACGAGCACCAGGCGGCTTTCCGCTTCGCCCGCCTCGCCCAGCTCATGCTCGATTTGCGACGCCAGTGAGCCGAAATGCGCATCACCGAAATAGGCGGCCACGCCTGCAATCTGGTGCAGGGCACTCGCCAGTTCGGGCCAGCGCTCTTCGACATTGCTGTCGTCGATGGCGCTGATCAGTTCACGCAGGTCGTTCTTGCGCTTGATATAGCGATCGCGAAGCCGCGCCGTGTTCGAGACACCGGGATCGATCGAAACGCCGGGCTCGGCCGCCATCCGCCCCGCCTTGTCAGCAAACCGTTCCACATTGCTGGTGAGGTCGCGATACGAGAACGGCTTTGCGATATGCGCCTGCATTCCGGCTGCCCGGCACCGGGCGATATCGTCGGGATAGGCATTGGCGGTCAGCGCGATGATCGGCAGGTCCTGCGGGCCATAACCGCGATTACGCAACTCGCGGGTTGCAGTTAGCCCGTCCGTTCCCGGCATCTGCACGTCCATTAGAACCAGATCGTATGGCGTCTCGTCCTGCGCCGCGGCGATCACGCGTTCGATGGCAATACTGCCATCCTCGACAATGGTGGCATCGTATCCGGCCTGTCTCACCATGGCCGCGATCAGCTCCTGATTGATCGAATTGTCTTCGGCGATCAGCAGGCGAATGGGCGACTGCGCCGCATCTGCACGGTCTTCGCATTCACCCGCCACATCCTCTTCGTGTCGCGGCGCGTCGCATGGAACCAGCGGCATTGTCACGCGGAAGGTGGAGCCTTTGCCCACTTCGCTTTCCACCGTAACCTCGCCGCCCAGCAGTTCGGCAAGCTGGCTGGTGATGGACAGGCCAAGCCCGGAACCGCCATATTTGCGGGCGGTCGATCCATCGGCCTGCGTGAACTGATGGAAGATTGTTTCCAGATGATCGGGCGCGATGCCGATGCCGGTGTCCGTGACCGACAGCTCGAACCTGGTGCCGCACGCACTGGGCGCGACGCGTACGCTGACCGTACCGTGCGCCGTGAACTTTATCGCATTGCCCACCAGATTGAGCGCGATCTGCCGCAAGCGAAGGCGGTCGCCGACTACCCATTTCGGAAGGTCGTCGGCAATATCCAGTTCCAGAGCGACCTGCTTTTCCCTGGCTACGGCTTCCATCAGCCGCACCACGCCGGTCAGCTTATGGCGCACGTCCACCGGTTCCTGCGCCACGCGCATCAGCCCCGCCTCGATCTTCGATATGTCGAGGATGTCGTTGAGCAACTGCATCATGCCGCGTCCGGATTCGTCGATCAGGCGCACATAATCCGTCTGCCTGTCGCTCAGATCGGTCTTTTTCAGCAGCTCGGTGAAGCCCAGCAGGCCGTTCATCGGAGTGCGGATGTCGTGGCTCATGTTCGCCAGGAACGCGGATTTGGCCGTGGCGGCATCTTCCGCCGCCAACCTGGCTGCGCGAAGTTCGGCTTCCAGCTTCTTGGTGTGCGATACATCGCGGATGGACGCGATGATTTCGACCGGCCGCCCGGTGCGATGATCGTGCACGGGCGCGCAATTGGCTTCCATCCAGCGATAGGTCTCGGGCTCGTCGACCGAAGCCGCGCGAAACGCGATCAGCGCACGTTTCCTGCTGCCATCTGCCAATCCGGCGAAAGCGTCATGAACGCTCGCATCGTCGTCCGGATGGAATCCGGTCAGCAGGTTGGATCCGATCAGCGCACTCAGCGGCAGTTCGAACAGATCCCGCGCCGATGGCGAGGCGTAAACGCAGGTCCCCTTCAGGTCGAGACGCACCACCGCATCGGTGATGTTTTCGGTGATCAGGGTCAGCTGCTCGTCTCGCCGGGCCAGGGCGGCGATGGCTTCATGATGCTCGGTCACGTCGATGTTCACGCCGATGAAGCCGGTGACCTGTCCGGTCTGGTCGAATTCGGGCCGTCCGATGGTGTCGACCCACACGATCGACCCGTCGCCATGAAGCCAGCGGAACTCCAGACGGCATTCCGTCCGGCTTTCGACCGCACCGGTCCATTCCGCATGCACCCTGTCGCGATCCTCGGGATGTACTGCGCGGGCCCAGCCGTCGCCCTGCCATTCATCGGGTTCCAGCCCGGAAAGACGCAGCCACGCCGCATTGACATAGGTGCAGCGGCCTTCGGTATCGGTGCGGAATATGCCCGCGGGTGCCAGATTGGCCAGGGCCTGAAAGCGGCTTTCGCTGGCCTCCAGCTTTTCGCTCGCCTGTTTCTGCTCGGTGATATCGACAGCCGCGCCGTAATATCCGGTCACGGCACCATTCTCGTCGAACTCGGCCGTATTGTAGGTATCCATCCACAGGCTCGACCCGTCCGGCGCCCGAAATTCCAGCGTACGCCGCCGGACCATGCCAGGTTCGAAGCCCCTGAAAGGCGGGTCGGCCTGGATCGCCTCGAGCGATGCCAGCGCATCGACCCATCCACGCCCAAGCATTTCGTCGACGGTTTTGCCGACCTTGTTCGCCCAGGAAGGATTGATGAAGGTCAATTGCCCCTGACCGTTCGCCTGGAAAATCCCGATGGGGGCGGATTCGGCAAGTGTGCGGAATCGCTTCTCGCTATCCGACAGGGCCTTTTCCTGGCGTATCTGCTCGGTCACATCGCGGATATTTCCGATCGTCCCGGAAAATCGTCCGCGCTCGTCGGTTGCCCGCCGGATGCTGACCTCGATATGTCTGCATGCGCCCCATTTATCGATGAAACGCTGGGTCAGGGTCGTCTCCCGAAGCTCTCCGCTCACAAGGGCGGGGTAGATCTGACCTGCCGCTGCAAAATCCTCGGGCACCAGCAATTTCGTGGTGGGCCAGCCCAGCGACTCCTCGACGGTATAGCCGGTCAGTGCTTCCCATGCGGGATTGAGCGAGGTCCACCGACCGTTCTCATCCGTGCGGAAGATGATTTCGCGGATGTGATCGAGGATTTCCTGCTTGTCGTCCCGGCTCTGGCGGATCAGGTCCCGGTCGCGGATGCGCCCTTCCAGCATGGCGGCGACCGGCAGGCCGATCGCAAAATTGCTGGCGAGGAATATCTGGAAAGCGAACAGCTTGTCTTCGATGGACCCGCGCACCAGCGTGATCGGCCCTGCATCCAGGGACGTGGCAATCGATGCGATTGCTGTCACGATCAGCACGGCAATGGCCGTACCGTTCATCCCGGTGCGGAAAGCAGCATAAAGAACCAGCGGGCACGCCAGGAACAGGAACGGATATTGCGACTGGGCGAAGACGACGATGCTGCCGCAGATGACGATCGCAATCATCGAAGCCCATTCGGCCGGGCTATGCTTGGGCGGCAAACGGCGTTCACGCCACGCGTCGATCCCGATCAGGGCAAGCGGCAGAATGATCAGCAGGCTCAGCCCGTCGGCCAGAACCCATCTCTCCCATTGCTGGAAGAACGTCGCTGCATCGGCCCCGGATAATGCCAGCGCGGCAATGGTGGCCGAAACGCCGGCGCCGCTCAGCGCGGATACCAACAACCAGCCATGCGTCCTGATATCGTTGACGTCGGGATGTTTGCCGCAGCACGTCTGCATCGCCCAGACGATCACGGCGATCTCGGCGGCATTCGCCACCGACAGGGCGATGGCAATACTCCATCCGTCCCCGATCATCCGGTTCACCGCCAGATCCGCCGCGGCGCAGGCCAGGATGAAATAGACACGGCTGTCCGACCGGCTGCGGATCAGCAGGGCTGCCACCACGGCGTTCGGAATCCACAGCAGCGCGATGCGTTCGCTTGCGCGCATCAGCGTCATGCCCAGATATGCCAGCATCGCGAACAGGAATGCGACGGCGATGATGGCAATCAGGTCATTGCGATTGGGTTTGGCCATATTCCGGGAATTCCATCGGTAGAATTCCGGCTGCTGTGCCTCACTTTGGTTAACGGCCAGGCAGGCGGCCGCTACCTGTTTTTCCGGAGGGGGCGCCGCACCGCCGCCCCCTTGGCGCTCACGCTGCCGCGGGTTTTCGCGCGAAGAGTCCGAAGCTGGCGATGATGGCGTAGCAGATGGCGGGGAGGGTGAGGGCGAGGGGGAGACTGCCGGTGGTATCGGCGAGGACGCCGAACAGCAGCGGGACGACCGCGCCGCCGAAGATCGCGACATTGATGATGCCCGATCCGTCCGCCGCGCGCGAGCCGAGCTTTTCGCAGGCGAGCGAGAAGATCGTG
>NZ_JBSXOM010000015.1:0-60558 GCF_056859455.1 Qipengyuania sp. L-5Y
AGACCGAAATCGCGGCGATTGCCGTTTTTCTGCACCCGGACCATCCAGCTCTTCGTGCCGGAGGGCTTCACCACGAGGTAAAGCCCGTCGCCATCGCCTAATTTGCCGGGTCTCGAGGCGGCCTTTACCGCTGTTGCTGAAAGCTTACCCATGGCTTCAAATTCTCCCACATTTATTCCCACAAATCCAATCGGACACCGATGGATGAGCAAGGACAGTGTGGGACCCGAATCACCTGATAAGCCGCGCAAATGCTTGGCTTTTTCAGGTCATCGGCGGAAAATGAGGGAAAGGGTGGTGGCGGACAGGGTGGGATTCGAACCCACGAAGGGCTTGCACCCTTGCCGGTTTTCAAGACCGGTGCATTCAACCGCTCTGCCACCTGTCCGCGAGCCGAGGCTAGCTAGTCGTATCTTTTCGATTTGTCACGTGTTTGCGGGAACATCGATAGCGGGTTCTCCGTACACGACAGATGACACTTGCCGTTCAGCTTCACTCTGCGACAACCTCTCCATGATTTTTCAAAGATTTTTAGCCGCCCTCGGGGCGTTAGCACTCGCGATCCCAGGCTTGCCGGCGAATGCTCAGGACAATCTGAGTTTCGATGCCTACCTGCAGTTGCTCATTGCGCGCGCGCGGGCGGACGGGGTCAGCGAGGCTACGCTGCAACGAATGACGTCGGGTCTTCAGCCAAGCAGTCGTGTGATCGAACTCGATCAGAGCCAGCCTGGTTCGTCGAGTGGGTCCGGCTATCCTCCGCTCGCGCCTTACATCGCCACGCATGTCGATTCGGCACGGATTAGTGGTGGGCGCAGTGCCCGCGCGACCTGGTCTGGCCCTTTACGGGCGATCGAACGGCAATATGGGGTTCCGGCCGAAATTCTCGTCGCCATCTGGGGGCATGAAACAGCCTATGGCGCCGTGAAGGGTGGCTTCGACTTGTCGCAATCGCTGGCTACCCTCGCTTGGGAAGGTCGCCGCCGCGATCTGTTTGCGAGCGAATGGGTTGCGCTCATGAAAGTGGCTGACAAGGGCTACTCGCGTAACGAACTGAAAGGCAGCTGGGCAGGTGCCTTCGGCAATCCGCAATTCCTGCCATCGGTTTATCTGCGGCTCGCTACGGATGGCGATGGTGATGGCCGGGCAGATATCATGAACAACAGCGCTGATGCGCTGGCCTCTATCGCCAATTATTTCCGCGATGCCGGATGGCGCACCGGTCAACCCTGGGGTGTACGCGCCTCGGTTCCCTCTGGCTTCAACGTGAACGCCTACCGCAGCCCCATCGTCGCACCTGTCTGCTCGCGCGTGCACGAGCGCCATAGCGTTTACAAGCCGGTCCGCGAATGGCGCAGCCTCGGCATACAGCCACAACGCGCGATTGGTGATGATACGCTCGCGACGCTGTTCCAGCCTGACGGGCCGGGCACGCCGGCGTGGCTGCTGACTTCGAACTATCGGGTTATCCTCGAGTATAATTGCTCGAACTATTACGCGATGAGTGTGGGGCTGCTCGCTGATGAAATCGCCAATTAAGACTGCGCTTGCCGTAGTCACTGCATTGGCCGCGCTCGCCCCTGCCGGTGGCGCGAGCTATGCCAAGGTCCAGCCGGACGATACCTCCTCGTCTGTCAGGACCGGTCCGGCAGCGGATTACCCGGTGGTAATCGGCGAGTCTTATGTGATCGACGGCGTTACCTACACGCCGATCGACACGATGAATTACGATCAGGTCGGCTATGTGACCGAAGACGCCCCCAGCGCGTCGGGCATAACCGGAGCGCACCGCATCCTGCCGCTTCCCAGTTATGTCGAGGTGACATCGCTTGATAGCGGCCGAACAATCCTCGTTAGGCTTGAACGGCGCGGGCCGATGACCGGCGACGGCCTGGTGGCCCTGTCTGCACCCGCTTTAGCGCAGTTGGGCGTTGTCGCAGGAGCACCGATCCGCATGCGACGCGTAAATCCGCCCGAAGACCATCGGGCGGACCTTCGTGCCGGAAATGAAGCCCCCCTTCGCATGGACACGCCCGCTGGTCTGCTCGAGGTCCTGCGCCGACGCTTGCCGGAACAGGGCGCCGCGCCGCTTGGCGATCCGCGCCAGGCTATGGTCAGCGGCAAGGAACCTAACGACAGCATCGTGACGGCAATCGACCCGACAAGCGAAGCCGTCATGACATCAGAGCGGACTGAGCCGGAGGACGTCGAGCAGGCTGCAGTCGCCGCGCCCATGACGCCAGGTGTCGAATTGGCCGAAGCGGTTGAAGGCGCTGCTGAACCGGTCCAACCATCGAACCTGCCATCTGCGGAAGGTGGCTATGTCGTGCAACTCGGGGCTTTTGCCATCCGTACCAATGCCGAGAAGCTTGCGCGTGAGGTCGATGGCAGCATCGCTACCAGCGGTCGGTTCTCCTTGGTTCGCGTCGGGCCCTTCACAAGCCGTGGACAGGCGGAACAGGTGCTCGCCAAGCTGCGCGCGCGCGGTTATAGCGATGCTCTGATACATTCACTCGACTGACAGGCCGCGGCTCTCGCCCGGCACGGGAGCAAACTTGCGTAACCGCCTGATTTCGCTGGCTCTGCTGACGACGATTCTTATCGCAACACCTCTGGGTGCGCAGAACAAGGTGACTGCGCGGATTCCTGATGTGCAGGATGCGCCGATTGCCTATCTGCTCGATACGTCCAGCGGACAGGTACTGTACGAGCGCGACATTGATCGCCGCTTCATGCCCGCGTCCATCACCAAGGTGATGACCACGTTCCTGGCGTTCGAATGGATGGAAGAGGGCCGTCTGTTCCCTCAGCAAGTCTATGGTGTTCGACCGGACACGTTCCGCAAATGGAACCGCAAGGGTTCGACCATGTTTCTCCCCGCCGACGCTCGCGTGACGGTCGACGATCTCCTGCATGGCATCACCACCGTTTCGGCCAATGACGGAGCCGTCGTGCTGGCAGAAGGTGCGGCCGGATCGGTCGAGGACTGGGTCGCCGCGATGAATTCGAGGGCTCATGCGATCGGAATGTCGAATAGCTATTTCGGGACGCCCAATGGCTGGATGGACGGCGGAAAGACCTTTGTGACCGCCCGTGATCTCGGCACGCTGGCGCAAGCAATGGTCACCCGGCATCCCTCCAAATATCGGCATTTCGTGGGCGCGACGGGTCTGAAATACAACGGCATCGAACAGCGCAATCACGACCCCATCTCCGGCGTCGTTGAAGGGGCCGATGGTATCAAGACGGGCTTTACCAATCAGGCAGGGTACGGCTTTCTCGGCTCGGCGAAGCGGAACGGTCAGAGGCTTGTGATGGTCGTGGCGGCGAGTCCGACCGGCAGGGGCCGGAACAAGGCGGCGCGTGAATTCATCGAATGGGGTTTTCGCAATTTCGAAAGCCGCGTCCTGTTCAGCGAAGGGGAACGTGTGGCCAGCGCGCAGGTACAGGACGGCGGAGTATCCGAAGTCAGGCTGATCGCCCCGCGCGGCGTGCGCATATCCATTCCCCGTGGCAGCAATCCGGACGTTTCCCTGTCCTTGCGATACGAAGGGCCATTGCAAGCGCCTGTCGCCAAGGGGGAGGAGGTGGCCGAACTGGTCGTCTCGATAGCCGGCATGCCACAACACCGTGTGCCTTTGGTAGCAGGTGAGGAGGTCATCGAAGCGACTGCGCTCCAGCGTGTGTTCAATGCCTTCAAGGGTTGGGCAACGTGACCCGTGGCCGCTTCATCGCCTTCGAAGGCGGCGAGGGGATGGGCAAGTCGACCCAGGCCAGACTGCTCGCGGATTGGCTGCAGCGGGATGGAATCAAGGTCGAATTGACGCGCGAGCCCGGCGGCACTCCAGGGGCCGAAGCTATCCGCAATCTGCTGTTGTCTCCTCCGGGGGAGGGGTGGACGCCCGAGGCCGAAGCGCTGCTGTTCGCTGCCGCCCGCGCCGATCACGTCGCGCGCAGGATCCGGCCGGCGCTCGAGGCGGGATCCTGGGTTGTGTGTGATCGCTTTATCGATTCGAGCCGTGCCTATCAGGCGATCGCGGGTGGATTGGGCGACGATAAAGTCAGCCACCTTCACCGGATCGGTAGCGCCGGGCTGCTTCCCGATCTGACGCTCCTGATCGACGCGCCGAATGATGCGGTCGCCGCGCGCCTGGCCAAGCGTGATGGCGGCGCGAGCGACGCCATTGGCGGGCGAGCCGCAGATTACCACGCGGCGGTGAACGCCGCGTTTCGCGATTTCGCCAATACCGAACCGGACCGGTTTGCCGTCATCGATGGTTCCGGATCGATCGAAGAGGTTCATCAGCAGGTTGTCGCTGCCATTTCGCAGCGGTTCGAGGTTACGGCATGACCCTGCTCGGCCATGAAGCAGCTTGGCGCGAATGGCACAAGGCCATGGCCGGGGACAGAATGCATCATGCATGGCTGCTCGCCGGTCGGCGCGGCGTCGGCAAGGCTACATTCGCGCTTGCCGCTGCTCGCGAACTGGTCGGGGCCGATGGACAGGCAGTCCAGCATCCCGATATTCACGTCCTCTCCTTCGCGCCGAAGGACGACAAGGAAGAGCGTAAACGCGCCGAAGGAAAGTCCTTCGAACTGGCTCGCTCAATTCGGATTTCCCAAGTCCGCGCCATGCAAAACCGGCTGAGCACGCGGCCGACTATGGGCGAAAAGCGGGCGATCATTATCGACCCGGCGGACGATCTCGAGCGAAACGCAGCGAACGCTCTGCTGAAGAGCCTGGAGGAGCCGCCCGTTGGCACGTACTTCCTCCTCGTTGCGCATAGTCCTGCCCGGCTATTGCCCACGATCCGTTCGCGCTGCCGCGTCCTTCGCTTCCCGACCGTCAGCGATAACGAGATGGACCGACTGCTGACCCAGTTGTCCCCAGGCGCTGACGATGCCACCCGGTCTGCAGCGATTGCCGCGGCAGCAGGGTCGCCCGGTGCCGCTCTCGAATTCGTCGATATGGAACTCGGCAAAGTCGCCCAGGAAATGCGCGCTATTCTGGATCGGGGTGACCCTGATTTTCGAATGCGCGGGACACTGGCTGGCCTGATCGGCGGACGCCCCGATCGCAACCGCATCCGCGCCGTGCTGGAACTTGCGAGATCGGTGGTGGGTCAGAGGCTTGAGAACAATCTGTCCGACCCGCGCCGGATAATCGACACGCACAGTGAACTGGTCCGCCTCACCGGCGAACAACCGACCTATAATTTCGACGCCGGATTGCTCGCAATGGAAATCGGTACCTTGCTCGCCAACGCTGCCACCGCTAGCGAGCGAGCCGATGGCTGAACCGTATTACCTTACCACCGCAATCCACTATCCCAATGGCAAGCCGCATATCGGCCATGCTTATGAGACGATTGCAGCAGATGTTGTCGCCCGTTTCCAACGTTTGCGCGGACGCGACGTCCGTTTTCAAACCGGAACAGACGAGCACGGCCTGAAAATGGCGCAGAAAGCTCGCGATCTGGGCCAGAGTCCGCGTGAGCTAGCTGATGAAATGTCCGGGTATTTCAAGGAATTGTTCGATGTTCTGAACATATCCTATGATCGCTTCATTCGAACAACCGATGATGATCATCATCGCGCCAGCCGGGCAATTTGGCGGGCGATGGAAGCCAAAGGCGATCTCTACCTCGACCGCTACGAAGGATGGTATTCCGTTCGTGACGAGGCTTACTACGACGAAAAGGAACTCGTCGAAGGGGAGGGGGGCGAAAAGCTATCCCCGCAGGGAACACCTGTCGAATGGACGGAGGAAGAGACATGGTTCTTCCGTTTGTCCAAATATGCCGAACCGCTTCTGGACGTGCTGAACGCGCCAGGCTTCATCGAGCCGGCGAGTCGCCGTAACGAAATGGTCGCTTTCGTCGAGCGCGGATTGCAGGATTTGTCCGTCAGCCGGACCAGCTTCGATTGGGGGGTAAAGGTTCCCGATAATGACGGCCACGTGATGTACGTCTGGGTGGATGCTCTGACGAACTACATCACGGGCCTCGGTTATCCGGATGGTGGCGAGTTATGGGACAAGTTCTGGCCTGCCGATCTGCACTTGATCGGCAAGGACATCGTTCGTTTCCACACGATCTACTGGCCGGCTTTTCTGATGAGCGCGGATCTGCCGCTGCCGAAGAAGGTGTTTGGCCATGGCTTCCTGCTCAACCGGGGTGTGAAGGAATCGAAGTCGCTCGGGAATGTCACCGACCCGATGGAACTTGCCGAAACATTCGGCGTCGATGCGCTGCGCTACTTCCTTCTGGCAGAGGTAACCTTCGGCCAGGACGGCAGCTATTCGGCAGAAGCTCTTGTAAACAAGGTGAATGCTGAACTCGCCAACAGCTTCGGCAATCTCGCACAGCGTACATTGTCGATGATCGCCAAGAATATGGATGGTAAGCTGGAGCAGTTCGAAACGCAGCCCGCCGATGATGAGCTTCTGGCAAAGGTCACTGACGCGTGCGCAACCGAACTGCCGCGAGAGTTCGAGAAGCTGAACTTCTCCGTTGGGATCGAAGCATGGCTCAGGGCCGTTTATGCCTGTAATGCCTATGTCGATGAACAGGCGCCCTGGGCGCTCAAGAAAACTGACCCCGACCGGATGAAGGCGGTACTGCAGACCTTGTTTATTGCTATCCGCGATCTCGCTATTGCGATCCAACCGGTCGTACCGGAAAAAGCAGCTGCGGTGCTTGATCAACTCGGCATTTCAACCGATCGCCGTAGTTACGCCGATCTTTCGGACCAGAGCTGGTTTGGCGAATTGGTAACCGCCGAGCACGCGATCGACAAACCTACCCCTATCTTTCCGCGCCTGGAACTTCCCACCGAAGAGGCTGCGTGATGCTGGTCGATAGCCATTGTCACCTGGAATATGAGGGGCTGGTCGACGAACAGGAAGCCGTGCTCGATCGTGCGCGCGGACTTGGGGTTCGGGCCTTTCTCAATATTTCGACGAAACAAGCCGAATGGGCGCAGGTCGTCGGCACGGCGCAGAAAACGGCGGATGTTTACGCCAGTGTCGGCATTCACCCGCATCATGCGGATGAGCATTCAGAGCTCGAAAGGGCTGACCTCCTGGCTGCGGCGAGGGGTGGGAAGGTCATCGGTATCGGCGAAACCGGTCTCGACTATTACTATGATCATTCCGACCGCGAGGCGCAGAAGCACCTGTTTCGCCTTCACATCGATGTCGCGCGTGAGCTGCAACTTCCTGTAATCATTCACACGCGTGATGCAGAGGATGACACTCTTGCCATCCTCAAGGATGAAATGGGGGAGGGGGCCTTTCCGGCCCTCATTCATTGCTTCACTGCATCGGCCGACTTTGGTCAGCAGGTACTCGATCTTGGGCTGTCCATTTCCATATCGGGCATCGTTACGTTCAAGAATGCTCGCGACCTGCAGGAATTTGCCAAAGCCATTCCTCAAGACCGTCTACTGGTCGAAACCGACAGCCCGTTCCTTGCTCCGGTTCCTCACCGTGGCAAGACATGTGAACCCGGTTTCGTGCATGATACGGCAAAATTCCTGGCGGACCTTCGCGGCGAAAGTCTCGACAGCCTGGCTGAATACACGACCCGGAATTTTTATGCGCTCTTCAGCAAGGCGGTACCGTGAAGCTCCTTATGCTCGGTTCGGGTACCTCCACGGGGGTGCCCCGTATCGGTAACGACTGGGGCGAATGCGATCCGAACGAACCGCGCAATCGCCGTACCCGCGTGTCGATCATCGTTGAGAATGATGCTGGACAGCGGATCCTCGTCGACACATCGACGGATCTGCGGGCTCAACTACTGGCAAATGACATCGAAAAGGTGGACGCCGTCTTCTGGACGCATGATCACGCCGATCATTGCCACGGAATCGATGATCTTCGCGTCATGCGTTACGATCGAAGCAATCCCTTACCAGGCTTCGCCAACACTGGAACGTGCGAGCGGCTGCGTCGGCGGTTCGACTATATATTCGAGGGCCAGTTCGGATATCCCACGCTGATTGGACTTAAAAATGTCAAAGATGCTCAGTTGGTTGCGGGATTTTCCTTTCAGTTCGTCGAGATGCCGCACGGGCCGGTAACAAGCACCGGATTTCGCTTTGAAGCAGATGGCAAATCTCTCGTCTATGCGACGGATTTCAGCGAAATCACCCCGCAAATGATCAAGTGCTTCAAAGGACCTGATCTTCTCGTCGTAGACTGCCTGCGCCGCCGTCCTCATCCGACTCATGCGCATCTCGAGATGGCCATCGATCTCGCGCGCAAGATCAAGGCTCGGAAGACTGTCCTCACTCATATGGACAAGAGCATGGACTATCGAACGTTGTGCGATGAAGTGCCCAAAGACGTCGTGGTCGGCTTCGATGGACTGGGCCTTGAAGTATGAACGAGTATCAGATCGTGTCGCTGATTTCGTTGACTGGCTTTCTGATACTGGTCGCATCGGCATTTCGCTCGCACGACGTGAACTGGAAGAAAGGTCTTTATATGGCCGGTGCATGGGCGGGTATATTCGCCATCGTCATTTTATTCGTCGACATCGTGCGCTAACCCGACCCGCACTCAATTTAACATAATATATATTATCAATCTTGGATTTCTGTCGGTCCGTCCAGGATCGGACACCCCCGCGCAAACACCACCAAATGAAATCCTCGCAAGCGATCGTCTGATTCAGTCGCCACGGAACTGCGCTGGATCGATGCCGAGCTTGTTCGCCTTGTAATAAAACGTCTTGCGCGGAATGCCGAGGCGCTCGATCGTTTTGGCGACGCTGCCGCCTGACGCGGCCAGCGTGGCGATGATCTGGTTGCGCTCGAAAGCCTCGAGCCGCTCCGGCAATGTTTGCGTTTGCTCTCCAACGCCAAAACTTGTTTCCAGCCCAAGGATCATGCGTTCGGCCAGATTTTCGAGCTCGCGGACGTTGCCGGGCCATCGATGGCCCGCCGCCCAATCCAACGTGGACCGATCGGGCTGGATCGGATCACGCCCATGTTTTTGGGCCGCCTCTCCCAGAAAATGGGTAAGCAGCAACGGAATGTCTTCTCGACGCTTGCGCAACGGCGGCAGCGTTATTCGCATGCTGGATACGCGATAGAGCAAGGCGGGATCGATCTTGGCGAGATCGTCACGGTGAGCCACCGTTGTGATTACCCGGCAGGCCACGCTGAGCGCCTGATCCCGATCGAGAGTGCCGAGCTGGCGCGTCTCCGCAAATTCCGCGAGGCGAGACTGCAGCAGCGGCCCGGCACGATGTAGGTCATCGATGAAGAGCGTGCCACCTTGCGCATCGGCAATGGGGCCATCGGGTGCGAACAACCGATCCTGCGCCATCGCTTCCGTTATACCTGCACAGGGCAGCACAACGAACCGCCGCGAATTTCGGGAATCATGGTGCAGCACACGTGCCGCAAGTTCCTTTCCCGTTCCGCTTTCCCCTTCGATCAGCAGATCGATCGGCGTCGGGGCCAGCGCCGCCAGCGTCTGGCGCACTTGTTCGATAGCGGCGGAATGCCCGATGATCGGGGATGTCTGCGCCCCCTTCCCCGCCATGGCCTTAAGCTGGCGGTTTTCCAAGACCAGTCGCCGCTTGTCCGCCGCGCGCGATACGGCCCCTTCAAGCTCGTGCGGGTCGAAGGGTTTGGTCAGGAAATCCCAAGCCCCTGATTTCAGGGCGTCTACCGCCATCGCAACATCGCCATGACCGGTCAGCAGGATCACTGGGAGTTCGGGATCCATGCCGCACACTGCCTCGAGCAGCTCGATCCCGTCCACTCCCGGCATACGGATGTCACTGACGATTGGTCCGGCGAATTCGCGACTTAGCGCTCGCAACGCTTCGGCGCCGTCGCGCGCTTCGCTGACCTCATATCCGGCGAGTGTCAGCATCTGGCTTAATGATGCGCGCAGATCCGCATCATCGTCAACGACCATCACCGGTCCGCGAGACGTCACGGCACTTCTCCTGTCGGGCGCAAGGTAAGCTCGAACGACGCGCCCTTCCCGCCGTTGGCGACATGACGAAGATCTCCGCCCATATCTCGTGCGATGTCACGGGCGATCACCAGGCCAAGCCCCAGCCCGCCCTCACGCTCGGTGGAAAACGGAGTGAACAGTCGCGCAATCATCGCTTTCGACAGACCGGGGCCATTGTCGGCAACGTTCATGACAATCATTCCGTTTTCTTTTCGTACACTTATGGTGACCTTTGCATCCGGCACATCAACCAGCGCCTCGGCCGAATTCTGCAGCAGATTGACCAGGATTTGCTCCAGTTGAACCCGGCCGGCGCGGACCGTCAGTGTCTCCATTTCGGGTGCCAGATCGAGCTCGATCGGCCGCAACCGCTCTTTGAGAATGAGTTGCGCCCCTGCCATGGCGTCGCTCAATCGTACATCTTCAAGCTTGTCGGTCCGTTTTCGGGAGAAATTGCGAAGCTCTGCTGTGATTTTTCCGATCCTGTCTGCCAGACGTGAAATGGCGACGAAGTTCTCGGACACACCTGCGCTGTCTCCCCTTTCCGACAGCGTCACGCCATTGGCGGCATAGGTCCGGATCGCGGCTACCGGCTGTGCGGTTTCATGGGCGACCCCGGCCGTAACCTGTCCCAGCGTGGCGAGGCGGTTTGCCTGACGCAGGCCGCGGGCGATGTAGGCCAAGGCCAGGACGAGATACCCACAACCGATCCCTACCCACGCGAAGCAATCGGCGAAGGTCAGGTCGTGGGTCGCCTCGCCTCGACCCGCTGGACCGAGGATTGGCGCGCCATGGCCGACCAGGCAAAACGCGACGATTTCCTGGATCGACTTAAATTCCTGCCCATTTCGGACGACGGCGAAGTCTATCTGACCCTCTCGGGTGAAATTCGCGTCCGTAGCGATTTCCTCACCAACACCGGCTTGGTCGAACGCCCTACCGAACGGCGTGACCGGCTCCGGGTGATAGGCGGCGCGGACCTGCATTTAGGGCCGAATGTCCGGCTCTTCGCCGAGATCGCCCATGGGGGGCTCGACGGTCGCAATCTCACAACCCAGCAGACCAACTTCAAGAACGACCTCGTCGTTCAGCAAGCCTTCGCGGAAGTCAGCGGTGATATCGCAGGGCTCGAGGCTGGTGCGCGCTACGGCCGCCAGGAATTTCTCGATGGGTCCGCGTTGTTGATCGGATCACGCGATTTCAACACTATCCGCTTCGTCGTCAACGGCCTGCGGACATGGGTTCGCGGCTCCCGCGTTCGCGCAGGGCTGTTCGATTTCGAGTTCACCGAACTCGGCGCGAGTGGCACCAGCGACGATCGCAGCGACGACGATACCCGCTTCAGCGGTGTAAATCTCGGTTTCGTCTTGCCGACCGATATGTTCGGGGGATCGAAATTGTACTTCGATCCCTTCGTCTGGCGGTTGAGGCAGAACGATCTCACGTGGGGGCCACAAATTGCCGATGATCGGCGCCTGTATACGGGCGCACGTCTGTGGGGCAGCGCGGGTCCGATCACGGTGGATTGGAACGCGAACTACCAGTCCGGATCATTTGGCGATCGCGACATTTCCGCCTGGCAGGTATTCCTGTCGCAGACCTATCGTCTGGGCGAAGATCGCACCGCGCCTTCGGTCGGTCTGCGCTTCGATTATGGCAGCGGGGGCAACGGCACCAGCGGCACGGGCACATTGCGCACGGCCACCACGCCCTATGGCATCAATGCGCCGTTCGGCTATCAGATCACCATGACGCCGACCAATTTGCTGGCGGTCACGCCCGGTTTCAATTTCCAGGCCTTCAAGAACTTTTCGGTCAATCTCGAATACCAGCTCAGCTATCGTCCGGAAGAAACCGACGCAGTCTATCGCCCCATCAACCGCCCTTACATAGGCACCGATCAGGTGTCCGGGCATAAGGTGGCTGACATGATCCGTATGCAGACCCGGTGGAATATCACGCCGCGCCTCTTCATGGGTACACGCACCGAGTACACCGTCGCGCGAAACGTCCTGACCCGCGCGGGCTATGCCGACAGCTTTTTTGCGACAGCATGGCTGAGCTACCGCTTCTGATTTTGTTCCACCATAAGGGCCGCCAAGGTCACAGGGGAGAGACATGAATACTGAAACCGGCGTAACTGCGCAGACTGGCCCATCGGCCGCCAGCTCCGAGGGACCCGATGCGCATTCCGCTCCGCCCACCCGCGGGCAGATGTGGCGCCATCTTGGGCCTGGCATCGTGGTCGCCGCGACCGGTGTCGGTGCAGGCGACCTCGTCGCCACCCTGATCGCCGGTTCCCGCTTTGGCTATGCCCTGCTGTGGGCGGCGGTCGTCGGCTGCATCGTCAAGATCGCCCTTTCCGAAGGGTCGGCGCGCTATCACCTTGCCACTGGGTCCACGATCCTGGCGGGCTGGCGCTCCCTGGGCAAATGGACGAGCTGGTATTTCGGCGTTTACGTCATCATCTGGGGCTTCATCTACGGGGCCACTGCCATGAGCGCGACCGCCCTTCCCCTGACAGCCCTGTTCCCGGAACTGCCCCTGCGAGCCTGGGCGATCATCGCCGGTATCTTCGGCTTCGTCTTCGTATGGTTCAACAGGTACGAAACCTTCGAAATCGTCATGAAGATATTGGTTGGCCTCATGTTCATCATCATGGTCGGCCTCGCTTTCCTGGTGGCGCCCAGCCTTCCCGACATGGCACGCGGGATGACGTTCGAACTTCCCGAAGGATCGCTGTTCTATACGCTGGGCCTGATCGGCGGCGTGGGTGGGACCATCACCACCGCAGCCTATGGTTACTGGACGCAGGCCAAGGGCTGGCGCGGCATGCCGTGGTTCCCGATGATGCGGGTGGATAATGCGCTGGCCTATATCGTTACCGGCATTTTCGTCATCGCCATGCTGATCGTGGGCGCGGAACTGCTTTATTCTGCAGGTATTGCGCTTGAAGACAGCGACAAGGGCCTGCTGGGCCTGTCCGGTGTGCTCGAAGAACGCTTCGGCGCGACCATCGCGACCTTGTTCCTGGTGGGCTTTGCGGCGACTTCCCTCTCATCGCTCTTGGGTGTCTGGCAGGGCATGAGCCTGTTCTTCTCCGACTGGTGGTACCAGTTACGCGGCGCGAGCGAAGGCGGCCATGAAGGCAGTGGTGCCTACAAGTTCTATCTCGCCTGGCTGACATTCCCGCCCATGATCCTGCTGTTTGCAGACCGGCCGTTCCTGCTGGTCATCATCTACGGGGCGTTCGGCGCGCTGTTCATGCCGTTCCTGGCCGTTACGCTGCTGATGCTCAACAATTCCGAACGGGTGCCAGCCCATGCCCGGAATGGTGTGGTCGCGAACTTGACGCTCGCGGGCTCTGCAATCCTGTTCGTGGTGCTTGCCGTCCAGCAGGTCGCGCGCCTGCTCAGTTAACAGGCTACGAAAGATGCCTGGCGACGCTTCTGCGCAAAGCGTGAAGCCTGTCGCCGGGTATCAATTTTCCGCAATTCTAAAGCGGATCGGTGTGGATGTGCAGTTCGCCTTCAAGTGTGCGGTGAACCGGGCACTTGTCCGCCATTTCCATAATTCGCGCTTTCTGGTCGTCGTCCAGTTCATCGCCGTGGATTGCGATCCGGCGATTGAGCGCCTGGATCTTGGTTCCGTCTTCCATCGCCTTGGCATGCACGCATTCGTGATTGTTCTCATGCGTCACCTGCACAGTCACACCGCCTAACGGCCAGCCTTTCCGGTCCGCATACATTTTCATCGTCATGGCCGTGCAGGTCCCCAGCGCCGCGGTCAAAAGATCGTAGGGCGTGGGACCGCTATCGTCACCGCCATAGTCGGCCGGCTCGTCGGCTACGAAGCGGTGGGTGGCCGTGTGTACTTCCGTTCCGAATTTGCCATGGCCCGTCTTAACGACCACGCCTTCCTCCGGCATCGGCCAATCGTCCCTTACAGGGATATAGCGGCTCGCCCATGCGGCGATGACATAGGCTGCGAACGCGGCGTCCTTGTCGTCCAGCAAGAGGTGATCGGCGTGATCCAGGCTGACGAAGCTCTTCGGATGCCTCGCTGCACTAAATAGCGCGGTGGCGTTCTCTATCCCCACCAGTTCGTCGGTGGGCGAATGGAGGAACAGCAGCGGCCGCTTCAACTTGCTGACTTGGGAAAGCAGATCGACATCCTCTACCCGCTCGATGAATTCGCGGCTGAGTGTGAAGGAATGCCCGCCGATTGTGACCGTGCCCTCCCCCTCCTTTCGTATGGCGTCGATATCGCCGTCGATGCGCTGAAGGACATGCGGCACGTCGCTGGGGGCGCTGATCGTGGCGATGGCAGCGATTCTGTCGAAACCGATATCATCCGCCGCCGCCAGAACCGCTGCGCCGCCCAGACTGTGTCCCACAAGCAGGATCGGCTGTGCGAAGCGCTCGAGCAAATGCTCTGCCGCAGCAACCAGGTCTGCGATATCCGTGGCGAAGCCCGCATGCCCGAAATCCCCCTCGCTGCCACCAAGCCCGGTAAAGTCGAACCGCAGGCAGGCGATGCCCTGCTTCGCCAGGGCACGGGAAACATGTACCGCCGCCCTGCTCTGCCGGGTGCAGGTAAAGCAATGAGCGAACAGCGCAGCACCACGCACCAGACCCGTCGGTAATTCGAGCGAACCCTCCAGATTATAGCCCGCATTGGTCGCAATGGTGATGGTTTCGGTCGGCATGGGGTCTCCTCGCGGCCTGACGGATGATCTGATCTTCGATAGTAGGGACGAAGGCTCGGCAAAGATACCGCCGGGGTGTCGCCCTCTTTCGCCATCGTCACGCGACTGGACATTTTCCTACAACGGGGAATTCGTGCATGTCGCTACATCGACCGGCAGTCGGGATGGTTGCTGCCGGCGATAACTAAGGTGACATTGAGTTTGATCAATTTCCCCCTATGCATCTGTTTTTACAGAGTAATAGAAGGATATGGAGTTTTTAATCCACCCCCGGTCGCTGTCACGCTTGGGTTCGAGATGCCCCTTGCCCTTCACTTCTGTGGCCCCTAACGCTTACGTAAAGTTGCAAGGGAAAACCGATGACCGAACCGAGCCGTTTCGAAGGTACGAAGTCCTATATCGCCACCGAAGATCTCAAGGTGGCGGTCAACGCCGCGGTAACGCTGCGCCGCCCGCTTCTGGTCAAGGGCGAACCGGGTACCGGCAAGACGGTCCTCGCGCATGAAATCGCCAAGGCCATCGATGCGCCCCTGATCGAATGGAACGTGAAATCGACCACCAAGGCGCAGCAGGGCCTGTATGAATATGACGCCGTTGCCCGTCTGCGCGATGGCCAGCTCGGTGACAAGCGCGTTCACGACATCGCCAACTACATCAAGAAGGGAAAGCTGTGGGAAGCCTTCACCTCACCGCAGCTGCCCGTCCTGCTGATCGACGAAATCGACAAGGCCGATATCGAATTTCCGAACGATCTTCTGCAGGAACTCGATCGCATGAGCTTCGACGTGTACGAAACGCACGAGCGGATCGAAGCGAAAGAACGCCCGATCGTGGTGATTACCTCGAACAATGAAAAGGAACTGCCCGACGCATTCCTGCGCCGCTGCTTCTTCCATTACATCAAGTTCCCCGATCACGACACTATGCGCGACATCATCGAAGTTCACTTCCCGGGCATTCAGAAATCTCTCGTCACCAAGGCCATGGAAATCTTCTACGAAATCCGTGACGTGCCCGGCCTGAAGAAGAAGCCCTCGACCAGCGAATTGATCGACTGGCTCAAGCTGCTCCTCAACGAAGATATGCCGCTGGACGTGCTGCAGGATGCCAATCCCAACGCCGCGATCCCGCCGTTGCACGGCGCCCTGCTCAAGAACGAACAGGACGTTATGATGTTCGAACGCCTCGCGTTCATGGCCCGGCGCCAGCAATAATTCGGTGTGCGATGGGGCTGACGTTTGCAGTCCCGTCGCCCTTCCCGACCGTCGATTTTACCGGAAGCTGTAAGCCAGCTCGAAATCGCCCCAGCGTCGCCCGCCGATGTGAAGCGGCACATAGACGTTGCGCACGACCATGTAGTTCTTGCCGTCGCCTTCCTGGCGGTAGACCGCCATCGTGTAAGGATCGGTTGTCGCCTTGGCGACGTGGTCGATCCCTTCCAGAATAATGCGGCCATTGCGGCAGTATTTCGTGTCATGTGCCAGATCGCCCGTCGGCTGGCGCGAATGCGCGGTAACGTGGGTCGGAAGAAATCCGCTCATGTCTGCCTGCGAACACATGATGACGGCCCCGCCTTCGCCGCTCACACGATCGTTCAGCGGACGCCAATTGGCATCGGCCCACTCGCTCAGCGCCGTGCGGTAAAGGGGCGGATTGGTACCGGGAACCTGGCGATAGTTCCGATCGAACAGCTGATCCATCGACAGTTCGCCCGCGGCTATGGCCTGCTCGGCAAGTGCGACGATCTCCTGCGCATGTCCCTGCGCCTTCTCGACCATGGAGCTGTCCTGCGGCGATAGACCCGCTTTCACCAGTTTGTCGAACATGTCGCTGGCGATCAGTTCAAGCTCTTCCATGCGCCCATGCGCTGTCGCGAGCTTGCTTTCGTTTTCGCTGACGGCACCGTCGAAATCACCGAGCACGTCCTGAACCCGGTGAACGTGATCGGAAATCGTGGCCGTGTTGCGGGCAATCTGGTCTTGTTGTCCGTCGACCTCGAGCAGCAGTTCGGTGACGCTGCGCATCGTGTCTTCGATCGCACCGACGGAGTTCTTGGCCTGCGTGCTGGCCGCGGCACCGCTCTGGATCTTTTCGATGACCTGCTCCGCCTCGCCGCCCAGCATATCGACGGTCCGGCTGATTTCCTCAGTCGCCTTGCGCGTTTCGCTGGCTAGCGCCTTTACCTCGTTCGCGACAACGGCGAAGGTGCGTCCCTGTTCACCGGCCCGCATGGCCTCGATGGTGGCATTGAGCGCGAGGATGTTGGTCGTTTCGGCAATCTGGTCGATTTCCTGGCTGGATCGCCGCACCTGATCCATCGCCGCAGCAAAGCCGGTAACGTGCTCCGTCAGTGTTTCGACCAGGCTCAGGAGATTGCCGATCTCGTTGAGCGAGCTGCTGATAAGCGTCGTGCCGTCGTTGAGGCGTTCGATGGCGCGTTCGGAAAGCAAACGCGCTTCGTCGCTCGCCTCCAGGACTTTACTCTGGTCTTCATCGAGGGCGCGTACGGTACCCTGCAACTCGACATATTCGCTACGCAGATGGCCGAAGGAATCGATCACGCCCTGAACGATACCGGCGACATCGGAACAGCCCACGGTGACCTTCCCGCACGCTTCGGGTATCCTGTCGAGAGCCGATGCGCCCCGGGCATCGATCGCGCTAAGTTCCATGGCTGTTGTGACCCCTTTGTCCCTGTTTGCGAACCTCCTAACGAAGGGTGGTTAGCGGACGGTTAAATGGCCTCCGCGACGAGTGGCAAAGCAGGACTGGTGCGACGGATCGGCACGCGCTAGACATTACCGATGTTCTTAAATTTCGTCGACGAGCTCCGCGCTGCGGGCATCCCCGCAAGCTTCAAGGAACACCTGACGCTCATCGAGGCGTTGGATCGCGATGTCATCGAACAATCGCCCGAGGCGTTCTATTACCTCTCCCGGGCCACCTTCGTGAAGGACGAAGGCCTGCTCGACCGGTTCGACCAGGTCTTCCAGCGGGTCTTCAAAGGTGTCCTTAGCGATTACGGTCAGAACCCTGTCGACATACCCGAAGATTGGCTCAAGGCTGTGGCCGAGAAATTTCTCTCCGACGAGGAGATGGAAAAAATCAAGAGCCTGGGCGACTGGGACGAGATCATGGAGACGCTGAAGAAGCGGCTCGAAGAACAGGAAAAGCGCCACCAGGGCGGTAACAAGTGGATTGGCACGGGTGGCACCTCGCCCTTTGGCAATTCCGGTTACAACCCGGAAGGCGTGCGTATAGGCGGCGAAAGCAAGCATAAGCGCGCGCTCAAGGTGTGGGACAAGCGAGAATTCAAGAATCTCGACAACACCAAGGAACTCGGCACTCGCAACATCAAGATGGCCCTGCGCCGTCTACGCCGGTTTGCCCGTGAAGGCGCCGCCGACCAGCTGGATATCGACGCGACGATTGAAGGTACGGCAAAGCAGGGCTGGCTGGATATTCATATGCGACCCGAACGTCGCAATGCGGTGAAACTGCTCCTGTTTCTCGACGTCGGCGGATCTATGGACCCGTTCATCAAGATCACCGAGGAACTGTTCAGCGCTGCGACCAGCGAATTCAAGAATCTGGAATTCTTCTACTTCCACAATTGTCTCTACGAAGGCGTCTGGAAGGACAATCGCCGTCGCTGGCAGGAACGCACCAAGACCTGGGACCTGCTCCACAAATATGGGCATGACTACAAAGTCGTTTTCGTTGGAGACGCCGCGATGAGCCCTTATGAAATCACGCATCCCGGCGGCAGTGTGGAACATATGAACGAAGAAGCTGGTGCCACGTGGATGCAGCGCGTGGTAAACACCTACCCGGCAACCGTATGGTTGAACCCCGTGCCCGAAAAGCAATGGGGCTATTCGCAGTCGACCAAGGTGATGAAACACATCGTCAATGATCGTATGTACCCGCTAACGCTCGACGGGCTGGATGATGCGATGCGCGAACTGAGCCGCAAGCAGGGCTGACGCGGCCAAATGAACCCCATCTTGTAACTCCGTTGAATTTTGATTTACCGTGCGTGGAAAGGAGAATGTCGATGAGAGTTACATTTCTGCTTTGCGCAGCCGCCGTGTCGATAGCGGCATCTTCACCTGAAAGCGAAGCCACGCACAGCGCGCCTCGATCGGCAATGCCGGTCTTGGGAACTCTGGATATCGAGCGAGACGCGTGCGACGATCTGATTACGCAAGCGCGCCAGGACTCCGTTTTGCCCAAACTGGATCGCCAGCCTGCAACGGCTGACAAACCCTATTTCATTGCCGCAGTTGACCAGAAGATTGACGGTTGCAGCGTCATGGTAATGCACAACGACAAGGCGGATTTCCGCCCCCTGCCCTCTTCTCCGGATGGCCCAGCCCATCTTGAACCGGCGCGCTGATCTGGCCTGATGACAGCGTTGCGATCGGATGAGTTCGATCACTCACGTTTCGCTCGAATTCGCCTCAGCCTCGAACGGTTCGATCCAGGTACCGGATGGCGCCTTGGGCTGTATGAATTTCTGCTGTTTGGCATAAAGCAGGCTTGGGCGTGCCTGTTCGGCGGCCTCATGCTCGCGCTTCTTCTGGCCACGCACTTCTTCTATCCGGAAGACGCGCCGGTTCACCGCTATGATTTCCTTACGATCGCCGCAGTCGCCATTCAAGGCGGCATGCTCGCCTTTCGACTGGAAACCTGGGCGGAAGCGAAGGTGATCCTGATCTTCCACGTGGTCGGCACGGTCATGGAACTGTTCAAGACAGCCGCCGGCTCGTGGGTATATCCCGAAGCAAGCATCCTACATATCGGCTCGGTCCCGCTCTTCTCGGGGTTCATGTATGCGGCCGTCGGCAGCTATATCGCAAGGGTCTGGCGAATTTTCGATTTCCGCTACACTGGCTATCCAAAGCGTGGTTGGACGTGGTTGCTTGCCGCCGCGGTCTATGTGAATTTCTTCGCCCATCACTGGCTACCCGACATACGCCTCGCTCTCTTCGCGGCGACCATCCTACTGTTTGCACAAACGAGGGTCTATTTCCGCAACTGGCGCGAACATCGCTGGATGCCGCTCTTGCTGGGGTTTCTGCTCGTTGCCCTGTTCATCTGGGGCGCGGAGAACATCGGCACATTCGCGCGCGCCTGGACTTATCCCGGTCAGGAGAACGGTTGGCAGATGGTCAGCCTTGCCAAGCTGGGCAGCTGGTTTCTCTTGATGCTGATCAGTTTCGTCCTGGTTGAACTGGTGGCCCCGGTTCGAGAGCCGGATCAGTCCTTACGGTCGAGCTCTTCGTCCAGTCGCAGCGAGCAGCGCCAGAAGAAAAATGCGGGAACGAGCCCGAGGAATGTGGCTCCGTAAAGCACATACCTGACGCTTTCCTCTCCATACGCAGGCTGAAGCATGTCGGACAGCATACCGAAGAATAGAGGCCCAAGCCCGAGGCCGATCAGGTTCTGGAAAAAGAGCAATACTGCAGCTGCGATCGCGCGTGCCCGAAGCGGGACGAGACCCTGAACGCTCGAGTATGTGGGGCCGTAATATAGCGAGTTGCACAGCGTCGGTATGATCAGCAGGAACAGAGCCAGGAACCAGTTGTCGGTCATGAACGCCCACAGCGCGAATGGGATGGTGAGCACCATTCCCAGGGCCGGTGCGGTCAGAACATGCCTGCGGTTCTTCGCGCCGTACCGGTCGGCAATATATCCGCCCAGCATGGTGCCGGCGATACCCGCACCGCCATTGACGACGCCGAACCAGAAGCCCGTCTCTCCTGGTGTCAGGCCGTGCGTTCTCTGGAAGAAGATCGTGATCCAGGTGATTTTCCCATAGCCAAGAAACGCAGCTGCCGAACCGGCGATCACCAGAAGCACGAAAGCGCGGGAACTGAACATCGCCCTCAGCGCGTCCTTCAAGGGCATTTGTCCAGCCGATGCCTGGGCAGCTGTTTGCTTGACGAGCCCCGTCCGCCGCGGATCCTTCAGGGTGGTGAAGACGATTATCGCGAGGATCAATCCGGGCAGACCAACGATCAGGAACGCGTTTCTCCACCCCACCGCGTCTGCCAGCAACCCGCCTATGAACATCCCGAGGAGCGTGCCGACGGGAATTCCCAGGGCATAGAAGGCAAGCGCCGATGCCCGTTTGGAAGGTTCGACGAGATCGGCAATCAGGGAGTGCGCGGGGGGTGTACAGCCTGCTTCACCAACGCCCACGCCGATCCGTGCCAGCAGAAGCTGGGCGAAATTCTGCGCCAGTCCGCACAGGGCCGTCATCGCAGACCAGATCGCCAGCGCCCCGCCGATGAGCCATGGTCTGTTGGTGGTCGAACGGTCCGAGAACCGTGCAATCGGCAATCCGAGCACGGTGTAGAACAGCGCGAATGCCAGCCCGGTCATCAATCCGATCTGCGTGTCGCTCAGGCCGAGTTCCATGCGGATCGGCTCGGCGAGAATATTGACGATCTGCCGATCGATGAAATTGAAGATATAGACGATCAGCAGGATCCACAGTGTAACCCTCACCGACCCACCGGTCTGCCGTTCTGCCGACGTCGCCATTAAAACCTCTCCAGAAGTACGGGTATGCCCGTTTTGTCTGGCCAAGCTTTACTGATTACGACACTTCGTCAAGGCCGTTGATGGAAAATTGAACCGACGGTCGGGACGATAAGGCTCTCACGGGGGAGGCCACGGGAGAACTAGCTGTAGATAAGATGCGGCGCGATGGTTTGGCGCCATGCGTGCTCATCGGCGCTCGCGAGGGCATTCAGATCGTCGGGCACGGATTCGCTATCGTCGACCCATTCGCGCAAGGCCGGTCCACCATTGATGACATCGATTGCCAGCCGATCGAATTCATACTCGTAAGGGAAGTCCCGCCAGATGGGGTAATCCGGATATAAGCGCCGTATCGCTTTGAAAGCCAGCGCCTGCAGTCGCCATGGCTGGAAAGCGTGGTGATCGTAGAACGGTCCCTCGGCATGTATCATCAGGCCATTGCACAGTTTGCCGGCATGCTTGTGAAACGTCGGTTCGAACCAGCATTCGCGTATTGCGCAGCCTCGCAGCCAGACCGGTGCCAGACGCTTCATCTCGGCCAGAACCGCCTTCGCATCGATGTCGGGCGCGCCGAACAGCACTTCCAGCGGGCGGGTGGTGCCCCTGCCCTCGCTAAGCGTGGTCCCTTCCAGCATCACCGTGCCGGCATAGGCTCTTGCCATGTTCAGATTTGCGGCATTGGGGCTCGGATTGATCCAGACCCGATCTTTCGGCCAACCGTATCCCGAAGGATGCCCGGGCTTCCAGCCGATCATTTCGATCACTTTGAGGTCGACGTCGATTTTGAAATGGTCGACGAACCATTTTGCCATTTCTCCCATCGTAAGACCATGGCGCATCACCATCGGTCCGGCGCCGACGAAACTTTCCTGTCCCGGAAGAAGAAGCGTGCCCTCCACCGGGCCGCCCGCAGGGTTTGGCCGGTCCAGCACCCAGACACTCTTGCCCGCTCGCCCAGCCTCCTCGAGCATGTAGAGCAATGTCGTGACAAAGGTGTAGATGCGGCAACCCAGGTCCTGCAGATCGAACAGGAAGATATCGGCGCTCGACATCATTTGTCCGGTCGGGCGGCGAACCTCTCCGTAGAGGCTGAATACGGGGATCCCATACTGCGGATCGGTTTCGTCCGCGGTCTCGACCATGTTGTCCTGCTTGTCGCCTTTCAGACCATGCTGCGGACCGAAGGCGGAGGTGACGTTCACCCCGCGATCGATCAACGCATCGAGCGAATGATCGAGGCTCGCCGTAACCGACGCCGGATGGGCAATGAGCGAAACCCTCTGGTTCTGGAGGGGCTTGCGAAGTTCATCTTCTGCAATGAGACGATCGATGCCGAATTTCATGTCGCGCTGGGTGGCGCAAGGCGCGCAGTGAAGCAAGCGGGATCGTGAAAATCCGGCTTCGTTTCATGATGAACCAGCGCCCAATAGCTCTTATGTCCGTCCTCTTCTTCGATCACGCTCGTCAGCCCCATGGCACAGGGCGCCTGCGGCAACGCTGCGCCGGGTATTGCAGCGTCGAAAATGGCGAAGCTGCTGCCCATGCGCATCGTGCAGACGGGTTCACGCTGGACGGGTCGTTCTGCCATGCCCTCGCGTCGGGATTGGAAATCATAGGCGTTCCACCTTTCGGATGGGGAAAGGTTGAATTCGCAATAGGGTTCACCGCCTTTGGGTTGCAGAAACACTTCAAAGCAGGTTGTCTGCCACAGGCCGTCCGCCCGGCCCTTGCCCGCGAATTTCGGCACGACGAGTCTGCCCGCCCCCTCGATGCGCCAGCGCAGCCTCAGCCAGTTCGGATCGCGACCGATGACGCGTGCTTCGATGCTTGTAATGGCAAGTGGTGGATGAGCCTGATGCGGCACCAATCGATACATTTCCATGCCGCCCCTTAGCTGCTAGCGGACGCATCGTCATGAGCAACTACATATCCGATCTCCTGCGCCTGCTGAACGAGCGCGGCTACATCCATCAGGTCACCGACGCCGAAGGTCTGGACGCTTTGGCGGCCAAGGAGGTCGTGCCCGGCTACATCGGTTTCGACGCCACTGCGCCTTCTCTGCACATCGGCAGCCTCGTGCAAATCATGATGCTGCGCCGTTTGCAGCAGACCGGACACAAGCCGATTGTCCTCATGGGCGGCGGCACGACACGGATCGGCGATCCGACCGGGCGCGACGAAAGCCGCAAGATGCTGACCGACGCCACGATCAACGAGAATATCGCCGGCATCAGGACCGTCTTCGAACGACTGCTGACCTTCGGCGATGGCCCGACCGATGCCGTCATGGTCAACAATCAGGACTGGCTCGGCGGTCTGGGCTACATCGAAATGCTGCAGAAGGTCGGTACGCATTTTACCGTCAACCGGATGCTGAGCTTCGATTCGGTTCGTCTGCGCCTCGAGCGCGAACAACCAATGACCTTCCTCGAATTCAACTACATGATCCTGCAGGGGTACGACTTCCGTTACCTGTCGCAGGAAATGGGCGCGCGGCTGCAGATGGGCGGCAGCGATCAATGGGGCAACATCGTCAACGGTATGGAACTGGGCCGCCGCATGGACGGCAGCGAGCTGTTCGGCCTGACGACACCCCTGCTGACTACGGCCGATGGCGCCAAGATGGGCAAGACCGCTGCGGGCGCGGTGTGGCTCAACGAGGCACAGCTGCCGAGTTACGATTTCTGGCAGTACTGGCGCAATGTGGACGACCGGGATGTCGGCCGCTTCCTGCGGCTCTTCACCGATCTGGATCTTGGCGAGATCGCGCGGCTCGAATCGCTTGAAGGTTCGGAAATCAACCACGCGAAGACTGTACTCGCCAACGAGGTGACGCGGCTTGTTCGCGGGGACGAGGCTGCGACGCTGGCCGAACGCACCGCAACGGAAACCTTTGCCGGCGGCGGGGCCGGTGCGGACCTGCCCACTCTGGACGTGGGCGCAGACGGCATGCGCATCGGTGCCGTTCTGACCGCACTCGGCTTCACCGCTTCCAACGGCGAAGCGAAGCGCAAACTGACCGAAGGCGCAGTGAGGCTGGACGGAGAAGCGGTCGACGATCCGGCCTATCTGGTAACCATAGCCGAAGGCACGGAATCCAAGCTCAGCCTGGGCAAGAAAAAGCACGCCATAATCCGCCGTTAACCGGTACAACGCCCGATTACAGTGCTTCGGTTTACCAATTGCTAGCCTTTTACAGGCATAGAGACCCTCGATTGTTTCACGAATAAAGGGATCGTCAGCCATGAGTGCCGGAGCACAACTGAGCGTAACCGATCAGCGGCGCATGGCGCGCCATCCGGTCGACCACCCCGTCATTGCCGAACATTTCGGCAGGGGCGACGTGCGGCTGCACATTGCGAATATTTCGGCCAACGGCTTCATGGTCGACAACGCCGATGCGATCGCACGGGGCGAGCGCGTAATCGTGCGGCTCCCTGTCATCGGACGCATCGAGGCCTATTGCATCTGGACCCGCGATAACCGCGCTGGCTTCCAGTTCGAACGCATCATCCGCGTCGACGACTTTCTGGCCCTGATCGACACGCTTCAGCCAAATCCGCGCCTGCGCAAGCTGCGCTGAGCCGCAACACCTTCTTCTAGAAGAACAAGCAGGCCCGTCTTCACAACCGAAGGCGGGCCTGTCATGCGTCCGGGGGTGAACGAAACCGACACCCTTTCTCCCGAATCCTCGCCACTGCGCATCGCGAATTTCCGCGCCTATTTCGTCTCGCGACTGACGATGACGCTGGCGCAGTATGCGATGATGCTGATCATCGGCTGGCAGACCTACAACATTGCCCGTGACAGCGGTTTGGGCGTTGCGGAGGCATCCGGGCAGCTCGCGCTGATCGGCCTGCTGCAATTCGTGCCCCTGTTTCTGCTTACCCCGTTTTCGGGGTGGGCCGCCGATCATTTCGACCGGCGCAATGTCGCCCGGTTGACGATGCTTGCACAGCTTGGCTGCGCCGCCACCCTCACATGGTTCACCTGGTCCGAAACGCTTACGATCACAGCGCTCTTCGGCGTGGCGATCGTGCTCGGCATAGTGCGGGCCTTCAACGGCCCGGCCCTATCCGCGCTGGCCCCCAATCTGGTACCCAAGACGATCCTGCCCAATGCCATCGCGCTCTCCAGCATCGCGTGGCAGACGGGTATGATCGTCGGACCGGCGATCGGCGGCTACACCCACGCCATCTATCCGGCGCTTCCCTATGCGTTCGCCTGCGTCCTGTTCGGGGTCGCCATCACCGCCCTGTCCTTCATCGGCAAGGTCCCCCAGCCCCCGCGTGAAGCGAACAAGCGGCCGATCCATCAAATGGTCGAGGGCCTTCGCTACGTGGTGCATAACAAGATGGTTCTGGGCGCGATAACGCTCGACCTTTTTGCCGTCTTTCTTGCCGGGGCCACGGCGCTCTTCCCGGTCTTCGCACGCGATATCCTCCAGGTTGGCGAGACCGGCCTTGCCCAGCTAGCCATGGCACCTGCAGTAGGAGCCGCGCTGACGGCGCTCTGGTTCAGTTTCCGGCCCCTAAAGACCAATGTCGGCCCTCGGATGCTGTGGGCCGTCGGCATTTTCGGCATGGCCACGATCATATTCGGCTTTTCCAAATGGATGCCGCTCAGTCTGGCCATGCTCTTTATCGTCGGTGCCGCAGACATGTTCAGCGTCTACATCCGTCAGTCGCTGATCCAGTTGCACACGCCCGATGACAAGCGCGGCCGCGTCTCGTCCGTCAGCCTCTTGACCATCAGCGCCTCCAACGAATTCGGCGATTTCTTTTCCGGCAGCCTGGCCTTTCTCATCGGGCCGGTCTTCGCTGTCGTGGGTGGCGGGGTCGGCGCCATCGTCACCGTCGCCATCTGGGCCAGAATATTTCCCGTTTTGCGCACCACGCGGACCTTTGACCCGCCTGAGGAATTGCTAGACTCTCCCCCTGAAGAAAAACTGCAGGAGCAGATGCCATGAAAGCCGACTCCGTCCTCGCCACCATTGGCGGAACCCCACACATTCGCCTGTCGCGACTTTTCCCTGATCACGAAGTCTGGGTGAAAAGCGAACGCGCCAATCCCGGCGGCTCGATCAAGGATCGCATCGGTCTGGCGATGATCGAAGATGCGGAACAGGCGGGCAAGCTCAAGCCTGGCGGCACGATTATTGAACCGACGAGCGGCAATACCGGCATTGGACTTGCCATGGCCGCCGCGGTCAAAGGCTACAAGCTGGTTCTGGTCATGCCGGAAAGCATGAGCGTCGAACGTCGCCGACTTATGCTCGCCTACGGCGCCACCTTCGATCTCACGCCCAAGGAAGGCGGCATGAAGGGCGCTATCGAGCGTGCGCAGCAGCTTGTCGAACAGACCGATGGTGCCTGGATGCCCAGCCAGTTCGACAATGACAGCAACTGGAAGGTCCATGCACGCACGACTGCAAAGGAAATCCTCGACGATTTCAGCGACGCGCCGATCGGCGCGCTGATCACCGGTGTTGGCACGGGCGGCCATCTTACCGGCTGCGCAGAAGTGCTGAAGGACGCGTGGCCTGATATGAAGGCTTTCGCCGTCGAACCCACGCTCTCTCCCGTCATCAGCGGCGGCCAACCTGGTCCTCACCCCATTCAGGGTATCGGTGCCGGCTTCATCCCTGACAATCTGCACACGCAGGCTATCGACGGCACCATCCAGGTGGAACCGGAAGATGCGAAGGAAATGGCTCGTCAGTGTGCCGCAAAGGAAGGCTTGCTCGTCGGTATCTCCAGCGGCGCGACGCTGGCCGCCATCAAGCAGAAGCTGAACGATCTGCCCGCAGGCACCCGGGTCCTGGGGTTCAACTACGACACCGGTGAACGTTATCTCTCGGTGCCGGATTTCCTTCCCGAATGACGGAACTCAGGAAGGTCGGATATCGCGACGGTTCGGTTGATCTGACCGCACTGCATGCACACCCGCAAGATGCGATCCGCGCCGCTGTCGCGATCTATCCGACCTTCATGAACTCGACCCCGGCGGTCGAAATGAAGGCGCGGCAACTGGTCGATGCCGGCTACGCCGTTCTGATCGGCGATTTTTACGGGCCCGAAGCACCGGAAAATCCCGAAGAAGCCTTTGCCGCCATGCGGACCTTGCGTAGCGATCCGCCAGCCATGCGCCAGCGGTTGGGGGCAACGCTCGACCTCCTACGCACCTTGCACCCGGATTTACCCCATCTGGCGATAGGCTTCTGTCTGGGGGGAATGGCGGTACTGGAGATGGCGCGCGCCGGGCAGGATCTGGTTGCCGTGTGCAGCTTCCATGGGATGCTGGAAACCTCGCTTCCCGCAAACGATCCAATAAAGCCGCGCATTCTGGTGTGTCATGGCGATGCGGACTCCTTGGTTGCGCGGCCACAGGTTCTGGCCTTCTGGGAAGAGATGGACGCAATCGGAGCCGACTGGCACTTCCACAGCTATGCCGGCGTCGAACATGGCTTCACCAACCCGCTTGCGCGCGACGGGACGCCAAATCCCGCATACGATCCCAGCGCCGATCGCCAGAGCTGGGCCGCAATGCACGCGCTCTTCGACGAAGTGCTGGAATTGCGCAGTTAGCGCAGCAGATTACGCGCAGTATTTGGTGCGGCTGTCCTGCACCCGGCCATAATCGCGCCTGTCCTCTTCGGAACCGACCGCGCGCAGAATGGATGCCGCGGCGACCTTGTTGCGCCCCCCGGCTTTCGCTTCGTACAGGGCGACGTCTGATCTACGGCACAGGTCGGAAAGCTGATCGGTCATTTGCAATTCGGCCACTCCGAACGATGCCGTGACCGCTTTCTCATTGCCCAAGCGAAGGGGAAGCTTGCGCGAAATCAGCACCCTGATGTCTTCCGCTAAAGCCTGGGCCTGTGCTGCATTATGCCCCGGCAGAAGCATCGCAAATTCTTCGCCGCCCAACCGCGCGACCAGATCGCTCTGGCCGGACGATGCACTCAACAACGCGGCCAGGTCCGCGATCACCATGTCGCCCGCGGCATGGCCGAAGCTGTCATTGATCGCCTTGAACCGATCGAGGTCGATCGTGATCAGCGCCAATGGCTGACCGTTCTTTTTTGCGTGTTCGACATAAGGCTGTCCGCGCGCTTCGAAGCCGCGACGATTGAGTACGCCCGAAAGCGGGTCCGTTTCGGAGCGGACGACCATTTCCATCGTCGTGTCGCGCATGATCACCAGCAACAGGACCAATGCCAGGGCGACGAGGACAACCGCGCCCAGTGTTTGAGAAATCGCGGCGTATTCCGAACCGAGGTAACTTTGCGGATCGGGGGCATTGTTCACTCGCGCAACAATGGCGGATTTTGACAGATAGGTGAGCGCGCCCATCGCACTGACGGCCGCCAGGAGCCTGTCGAGCGCCATACGCCTTCCGGACCGGAGCACGAGCACAACGATCAGTACATGCAGCGACACATAAGGAAGTTGGTACAGGAGCGTGCGCAGGGTCGAGCCATATGGCAGGTAGAACAGGGCCGGGATCAGCCCCAGGGCGGCAACCCAGATCGTCGCCAGAGCTATCTTCGGTCGCTTCACATCGTAATGCGTTGCGACGCCCACGACCCCAAAGGTCAGTGCAGTCAGATAGACAAGATAGATCGCCACCACGCCCACCCCCGGATGGGCCAGCGAAGGCAGAAGGAACTCCAGCGCGACATCGATTACTCCGATGCCATAGGCAGCGGCGAGCCACCGCGCACCGCGAACGGTTGGATTTGTAGATGCGACCACCGCAAATGCCACCGCAAACAGCGCCGAAACGAACATGTTGATGCTGAGGATGAAAACGGCGGTCATGAGCGGAGCCAGTCGGTAACTTCCAAGTGCGAATGCTTGGTTAAACGCGCATTAGGGTTTGACGGGATTAACGACCATGCCCTTGGAAACAATTCGGTGGAATGATTGTCCGCTCTGCGCTTCGTTCGGAGCAAGGCACGTCAATCTGTGCTCCGACGTTCCGGTGATGAATAAGATCGAACTTCTGATCTGCGTTTTCTTACCGATGCTTAGCGGATCATGTTGGCCCCGTTACTCACGAGCGCAAAAGCATTTTCCTACACTGCTGCTGTTGGGTAGATGCTGGAAGCAGCTCTTTCACATCAATGAGGAAGTGACGGCGAGCCGCGCCTTTGAAATGCGTAAGTCGCATTTTCTCGCGATCGCGCTTTTAGATGTGTCGCCCATACTCAAGGAAAGGCGAAAGGTGACACACGCTTCGTCGAAAAGGTTTGTAATTCGATGATTGCAAACGGGAAATCGACCGGAGGCAGTTTTTAATTCACCCCCGGTCGGTGTCACCCGCCCTGCTGTCAGGCGGCGGTTGAGAAGGCCGCTTCGTCCAGCGCCATGAGGCTATCGGCACCGGCTTCCAGCTTGCGACGCAGCGCTCCCACGTCAGGCAGGAACCGGTCCATGTAATAGCGCGCAGTTGCCAGCTTCGCCTCATAGAACGCCTTGTCATCGGTGTCGGATGCGAGAGCTGTCTGTGCCACCTTAGCCATGCGCAGCCACATCCAGCCCAGGGTCACGATACCCATGATGTGCATGTAGTGGTGCGCGCCAGCGCCAAGATGGTTCGGGTTCTGCATGGCCTTCTGCATGAACCACATCGTCGCCGCCTGCTGTTGGCCAAGCGCTTTTTCCAGAGCTTCGGCCATTGCACCCAGATCGTCGTCGTCCTTGGCCGCTGCAATATCGTCGCCCACCGCTTTGAAATATGCCTGGATGGCTGCCCCGCCCTTCTGCGCGAGCTTCCGGCCGCACAGATCCATCGCCTGCACGCCGTTGGTGCCTTCGTAGATCTGGGCGATCCTCGCATCACGCACGAACTGGCTCATGCCCCATTCCTCGATATAGCCGTGGCCACCGAAGACCTGCTGCATGTTGGTCGCAACCTCATAGCCCTTGTCGGTGCCATATCCCTTGATGACGGGGGTCAGCAGACCGATCATCGCATCGGCTTCGGCGCGTTCCTCTTCGGTCTGCGCCTTGTGAGTCAGGTCGACGAGCAACGCCCCCCACAGCGACAGGGCGCGCATGCCTTCGGTGAAGGCCTTGGCATCCATCAGCATCCGGCGAACGTCGGGATGGACGAAGATCGGGTCGGCTTGGGCTTCCGGCTCGGCGGGGCCGGTCAGTGCGCGGCCCTGACGCCGGTCGAGAGCGTAGGCGACAGCGTTCTGATATGCGACTTCAGCCTGGCTGAGACCTTGCATGCCGACGCCGAGGCGCGCTGCGTTCATCATGATGAACATTGCTGCGAGGCCCTTGTTCTCTTCACCGACAAGCCATCCCGTGGCGCCGTCGTAGTTGAGGACGCAGGTGGAATTGGCGTGAATACCCATCTTGTGTTCGATCGAACCGCACATCACGCCATTGCGTTCGCCCACCGAACCGTCCTCGTTCACCAGGAACTTGGGCACCACGAACAGCGAGATACCCTTCGTGCTGTCAGGCGCTCCCGGGGTCTTCGCCAGAACCAGATGGATGATGTTGTCCGAAAGGTCATGCTCGCCGGCAGAAATGAAGATCTTGGTGCCGGTAATCGAGTAGCTGCCATCGCCCTTCGGCTCCGCCTTGGTGCGGATCATGCCGAGATCGGTGCCGCACTGCGGTTCGGTCAGGTTCATGGTGCCGGTCCATTCGCCGGACACCATCTTGGGCAGATACATTTCCTTCTGTTCCTGAGTGCCCTTGGCGATCAGTGCAGAAATGGCGCCATTGGTCAGGCCCGGATACATACCGAATGCCTGGTTGGCGCTGGAAATGAATTCTTCCATCACGAAGCCGAGCACATGCGGCAAGCCCTGTCCGCCAAACTCCTCAGGCTGCGCCAGCGTCCCCCATCCCGCTTCGCGAAACTGGTTGAAGGCTTCCTTGAAACCTTTCGGAGTGGTGACGGAACCGTCTTCGTGACGCGTACATCCTTCCTGATCGCCCGACTGGTTTATGGGCGCCAATACCTTGGCACAGAACTTGCCGCCTTCGGTGATCACGGCATCGGTGACATCCGGGCTTGCCATCTCGAAGCCCGGCAGGTTGCCGTAGCTGGCAAGATCGAGCAGTTCATTGACAAGGAAGCGGGTGTCGCGGGTCGGCGCGGTATATGTGGGCATCTGCGTGTCCTTGGTTTGAGCCTGGCCGGCATGGCGCCGGGTGGTGAAATCAATCGCGGTCGAGTGTTTCGATATGTTCGATGAAGTCGGATAGTTCGCTGATCGCGCTGTCGATATCGTCGCGCTGTTCCTTCAGCTTGGCGACATGGGTCCTGCACTTCTCGATCGTGACGCGCCGTTGTTCGACACGCCCGTCACCCAGATCGTAGAGGTCGATCATCTCGCGGATCTCGACGAGCGAGAAGCCGACGTTCTTGGCCCGCATGATCCATGCGAGTCGCGCGCGGTCCCGTTTCGAATAGATGCGGGTCAGCCCGATACGCGACGGCGCGATAAGGCCCTCGTCCTCGTAGAAGCGGAGCGCCCGCGCCGTGCAACCGAATTCGCTGGTAAGATCGGATATCGAGTATTGTTCGCGACCCAATTCGTCGGGTCGTTCGATATGGGCGCCGGCGTGGCGGCGATCGCCAGTCGCGGCGGTGACATCCTTGGGAAGCGGCTGGTTCATGCCCTTCCAATAATCCAACGTTTACGTAAGCGTCAAGTCTTGACGGGTTCGAGAGCGTCATCCTGCAATACGCGGTAGAAGCAGCTACGGGCTCCGGTATGGCAAGTCGGCCCCGCCGGTGTGCAAGACAGAACAAGCGCATCCTGATCACAGTCCACCAGTATCTCATGGACCTTGAGTATATTGCCGGAGCTTTCACCCTTCTTCCACAATTTGCCGCGCGAGCGGGAATGGAAGTGGGCGACCCCCGTCTCTCGCGTCGCATTCAGCGCTTCGGCATCCATGAAGGCTACCATGAGCACGTCGCGAGTCTCGTGGTGAACCACCACGGCACTGAGGAGGCCCTTGTCGTCGAACTTCGGCATAAAGGACCGTCCAGCTTCGCGCTCGGATCGATCTGACATGGTAGAACCTTTCAAATTGTACACCTGCGACATGCTTGTTGCACGATAACCACAAAGTCGACCCAAAATCACACACTCTTGCAGAAGTGTGTTTGAAGTCAGGCGTTTTTGAGGAACAAAAGGGTCAGCAGGCACGTGAGGCCTGCCCACCGGAGCAGCGGTGCCAGTAGAGCGCCAGGTTCAGGGGGTTAACGGATCCGCAGCCGCGATGAGGGTATGCGCGGCGCATCCGGAAACGATGAGGGATGGACCCAAGGTGCATGCTGGGGGGCTGCACCCGCGCCGCAAGGCAGGTCCGGTTATATTCGTCACGTGGCGCCCGGGATCGCAAGATCCCGGGCGTTTCCGTTATGGGTCAGCTTCGTATGGCCTCGTCGAGAACGCGCGAAAAACACGCGATCATCACCCTCTTCGCGCCAGCAGCTTTTAAGGCCTTCACACAAGCCGCGCTCGTCGCACCGCTGGTCAAAACATCGTCGACCAGCACGATTTCAGCACCATTCAAAACTCGTGCGCGCTTGGGATTGATTTTCACGGCCCCGGACAGAGCCTTTGCCCTGGCCTTTCTTCCGAGACCACCAAGGCTTGGCGTGGGTTTGGTTCGAATCAATCCATCCACGCACAGGGTTCCATGTCCCATGCGGCTGAGCTGCCGTCCGAGCAACGCTGCCTGATTATAGCCCCTGTGCCACAACCTTCCGCGGTGAAGCGGAACGGGAACGATAAGCCTGAGGCCGTCTGCTCGCGGAAGCCGGGCGGCGATCAGTTTTGCAAGCATCGGCGCTAGCGCGATCCGCCGTCCGTGCTTGAACGCGAGAACGAGCTTTCGCGACGTGTCGGTATAGAGCGTTCCCGCGGCGATCCCGTCGTGTTTCGGTGGATCGGCAAGGCAGGGTGCGCAGATAGCGCCATCGGTCGGACCGTTTTCGCCGAATGGGCGCTGGCACGAAGAGCACCACGGCTCCGATGGAATGACTAAATCATCCCAGCAGGTCATGCACAAACCGCCCTGCTCGCCCACTCCCCCGCCGCACACCGGACAACGGGGCGGATACACGAAGTTGAGCACGGGCGCGAAGCTGGTCGCGAGAAGGCGGCTTGTCGACACCTTCCCTTGCTGCCCGCCTTGCGCGCACCTGGCAAGCGCGGCAGGGATCGAGACATGAATTCCTCCACGCCCCCCCGGATATTCTCTCGCGAGCGTCGTATTGCGGGCTTGCGCCGTGCCCGGGTGAGGCAGGCTCATCGCGATGCGGCGCGTTACATCATGGACGATATGGTCGAGGATATTCTCGACCGGCTCGAATTTATCCGCATGTCGCCTGAACGTGTCTTGGTAATCGGCGACTGGACTGGAACTCTGGCGCTGTCGCTGCGAGGCGCTGGTTCGAACGTCGTCGAGCATGACGTTGCCACTCTCGACGAAGAGCGACCGATCAAGGGCGAACCGTTCGATCTGATCGTCAGCCTTTCTTCGGTTGACCGCGTCAACGACCTTCCAGGCGCTCTTCGGCATATGCGCAACGCCTTGGCGGATGATGGCCTGATGATGGCCAGCTTCCTTGGGGCCGGGAGCCTTCCCAACTTGCGGCGCGCCATGATCGCGAGTGAACCGGACAGGCCCACGGCGCGGATGCATCCGCTGGTCGACAATCAGGCGGCCTCTGCCCTTCTCCAACGCGCATTGTTCAAACGGCAGGTGGTCGACAGTCGGCGCCTGACCGTATCCTTCGCCTCGCTTGACCGGCTCGTGTCCGACCTTCGCGATCAGGGATTGGGCAGCACGCTAGCCAATGTGCCTCCAGCGCTTGGGAAAAGGGCGAAGACGAGAGCGGACAACGCGTTCATGACCGCTGCCAACGACAAGGGCCGTGTGCTCGAAACTTTCGAAATACTGACGCTTACAGGCTGGAAAGACTAACGAAGGCTGGCTTGCGCAGCGGCCAGACGCGCAATCGGTACGCGGTAGGGGGACGCACTCACGTAATCCAGACCGGTACGATCGCAGAAGGCTATACTTGCCGGATCGCCGCCATGTTCGCCGCAAATACCCAGCTTCAGTCCTTCGCGCGTGGCCCTGCCCCGCTCTACCGCGAGTTCGACCAGTTGCCCGACGCCGTCGACATCGAGGCTGACGAACGGATCACGCGCAAAAATGCCTTTGTCGACGTAGGTTGTGAGGAATCGTCCGGCATCGTCGCGGCTGACCCCGAGCGTGGTCTGGGTGAGGTCATTGGTCCCGAAACTGAAAAATTCGCCGACTTCGGCTATCTCGCCCGCCATCAGGGCAGCGCGAGGCAGTTCGATCATCGTGCCGACGAGGTATTCGAGCGTCGTTCCGGTATCGGCAAACACTTCGGTCGCGACCCTGTCGACGACAGCTTTGAGCAATTCGAGTTCGCGCCGCGTGGCGACTAGCGGGATCATGATTTCAGGGACAGGTGCGTCCCCGCTGTCCCTGGCGACCTGACAGGCGGCTTCGAAGATCGCGCGTGCCTGCATTTCGTAGATTTCGGGATAGGTGATCCCCAGGCGGCAACCGCGGTGGCCGAGCATGGGGTTGAATTCGTGCAATTCGCCAGCGCGCCGGCGCAGCTTCTCGATCGGCACTCCAGTTGCTTCGGCCAGTTCCTCGAACTCGGTATCGCCGTGCGGCAGGAATTCGTGCAGCGGCGGGTCGAGCAAGCGGATAGTGCATGGCAGACCCGCCATCACTTCAAAGATGGTCACGAAGTCGCTGCGCTGTTCCGGCAGCAGCTTGTCGAGCGCGGCACGGCGGCCCTTTTCGGTATCGGCCAGGATCATTTCACGCACGGCGCTGATCCGGCCGGCATCGAAGAACATGTGCTCGGTCCGGCAAAGGCCGATGCCTTCGGCGCCGAACTGGCGCGCCATGCGGCATTCGGTTTCGGTTTCGGCATTGGTGCGCACGCGCATGCGGCGGTGCCTGTCGGCCCATTCCATCAAGGTACCGAAATCGCCAGCGAGTTCGGGTTCGATGGTCGCGACCTCGCCCGCCATGACCTGACCATTCGCGCCGTCGATGGTAATGATATCGCCTTCGGAAAGTTCGCGATCACCAATGCTCAGCGTGCGCCCTTCCCGTGCGATCGAGACCTGCGAAGCGCCCGATACGCAAGGACGACCCATTCCACGTGCAACCACGGCCGCATGGCTGGTCATCCCGCCGCGCGCCGTCAAAATCCCGGTTGCAGCGTGCATTCCGTGAATATCTTCCGGCGAGGTTTCAACACGAACCAGAATGACCTTCTCGCCACGATTTGCCCAAACTTCGGCCGTATCCGCATCGAGAACGATCTTGCCGCTTGCGGCACCCGGCGATGCAGGAAGGCCGGTTGTCAAAACATCACGCGGAGCATCGGGATCGAGCGTTGGGTGCAGCAATTGGTCGAGTGCCATCGGATCAACGCGCAGGATGGCGGTTTTCTCGTCAATCAGCCCTTCGGCCACCATGTCGACGGCCATCTTCAGCGCGGCCTTTGCCGTCCGCTTGCCGTTGCGCGTCTGGAGAAGCCAGAGCTTGCCCTGCTGCACGGTGAACTCGATATCCTGCATGTCGGTGTAATGCCGTTCCAGCAGATCGAACAGATGTGACAGTTCGGCAAACGCTTCGGGCATGGCTTCTTCCATGCTCGGTTTGTCTGCCCCGGCAGCTTCACGGCGGGCCCTGGTGAGATATTGCGGTGTGCGGATGCCCGCGACCACATCTTCGCCCTGCGCATTGACCAGCCATTCGCCGTAATAAGCCTTTTCACCGGTCGACGGATCGCGCGTGAACGCAACCCCGGTAGCGCTGGTATCGCCCATGTTGCCGAATACCATCGCCTGCACGTTCACCGCAGTGCCCATGTCATGCGGAATATCGTTCAGGCGGCGATAGACCTTGGCGCGCTCGGTATCCCAGCTGTCGAAGACGGCGCTGATGGCGCCCCAGAGCTGTTCGACAGGATCCTGAGGGAAAGGAGAGCCGAGTTCTTCTTCGACAATGGACTTGTATTGCGCAACGAGCGTCTTCCACTCGTCGGCGGAAAGCTCGGTATCCGCGTAATAACCGTTGTCTTCCTTGGCGATTTCCAGCGCTTCTTCGAACAGGCCGTGATCAACCCCGAGGACCACATCACCGTACATCTGGACGAAGCGGCGGTAGCTGTCCCAAGCGAAACGTTCATCGCCGGACGTCCTGGCAAGGCCTTCGACCGTCTCGTCGTTCAGGCCGAGGTTGAGCACGGTGTCCATCATGCCCGGCATGGAAATGGCCGCGCCCGACCGGACAGACACGAGCAGCGGATCGGCAGCATTGCCAAATCCCTTGCCCACCGTTTCTTCGACGTGGCGAAGTGCATCCGCGACGTCCGTCCGCAACTTTTCGGAAAAGTCCGAACCGCCTGCGAGATATTCGAGGCATTCTTCGGTCGCGATGGTGAAGCCGGGGGGAACCGGCAGGCCGATGCTGGCCATCTCGGCCAGGTTCGCACCCTTGCCGCCCGTGACGGTCTTGTCCTTCTGTCGTGCATTCGAATGCGGAGCGCTGCCGCCGAAGGTGAAGACCGTATCGTTCATTTTAATCCCTGCTTATCCGAGACATGGACCGCCTGTTACACGGTCCAAGGGGGAAAAAGTCATCCCTCGATGCGAGAGAAATCTGCCACTTGGTGCACTGCAGCGCGAAAACGCGCAAGCAGGTCGAGCCGATGGGCGCGCTTGTTTTCTTCATCCGCGTTTACCGTCACTTCATCGAAGAAGCGATCGATCGGTGCGCGCAGAGAAGCAAGTGCAGCCATTGCGCCGGAGAAGTCTTCCGCATCAATGGCTAGTGTAGCTGCAGGTTCCGATGATTCCAGCGCGTCCATAAGAGCCTTTTCGGCCGGTTCCGGAGTGTAGGAAAGCTCTTTTGCATGGCGCTCATTCATCTTGGCCTGGATCACGGCTTTCATGTCGGGATCGTCGACAAGCGCAAGAGGATCTTCTTCGCCTGTGCGGGCGATTTCGCCTTCGCTGCCGTGCCAGTCTTCCTTCTTGAGGATGTTGGCGGCGCGCTTGAAACCGGCGAGGAGGTTGGCGCCGTCTTCGGTTTCCATGAAGGACTGGAGGGCTTTTACACGCGCGAGCAGGCGGACGAGATCGTCCTCCCCGCCAAGCGCGAAGACCGCATCGATGAGATCGTGGCGAACGCCTGCCTCGCGTTGCTGGACCTTGAGGCGGTCAGCAAGGAAATCCTCAAAATGGTTCGCGCTCAGCGCGTTAAAGACCTGGCTGTCATCGTTACTTTCCAACCGCGCTTGCGCTTCTAGAAATGCGTCGGAGAGCGAAAGGCGAAGATTATTCGCTGTAACCAGACGGATAACTGCTAGGATGGCGCGCCGCAGCGCGAATGGGTCTTTAGAGCCTGTCGGGCGCTCGTCGATGAGGAAGAACCCGGCCAAGGTGTCTAATTTATCCGCTAACGAAACCGCAACGGTCACCGGTGCAGTTGGGACATCGTCGCCCTGCCCGACCGGCTTGTAATGGTCGCGGATCGCGTCGGCGACTTCGTCCGGAAGACCCTCGGCGCGCGCGTAGTAGCCGCCCATCAGGCCCTGCAGTTCGGGAAACTCGCCGACCATCTCGGTGACGAGATCGGCCTTGGCGAGGCGTGCGGCCTGTTCGGCCATGTCCGGATCCGCATCCTTGACGATGCCTTCCTCGACCAGCCATTCAGCCAGCTTCGCCACGCGCTCCACCTTGTCGGCGACGGTTCCCAGCTTCTCGTGGAAGGTGATCCGCTCCAGACCCTTCGCGTGCTCGGCGAGGGTCTTCTTGCGGTCGACGTCCCAGAAGAAACGGGCGTCGGACAGGCGGGCGGCGAGGACCTTGCGGTTGCCGTCGACCACGCGTGCGCCGCCATCTTCGGCCTCGATATTGGCGGTGCAGATGAAGGCGTTGGCGAGCTCGCCCTTGTCGTCTTCGCAGACGAAATACTTCTGGTTCACACGTGCGGTGAGCTGGATCGTCTCGGGCGGCACCTCGAGAAAATCTTCCTCGAACCGGCCGAGCAGTGGAACGGGCCATTCGGTGAGACCGGCGTTTTCGATCACCAGCCCCTCGTCCTCGACCAGCTTGAGGCCGGCTTCCGAAGCAACCTTGGCTGCGCCCGAACGGATCAGGTCCTGCCGTTCCTCCTGATCGACGATCACATGCGCGGCTCGCAGTTTCACCGCATAATCTTCAGCATTGCCGATGGTGATGTCGCCGGAATGGTGGAAGCGGTGGCCGAGCGTGACCGCGCTCGAGGTGACGCCATGCACCTCGCAATCGACCACATCGTCGCCCAGCAGCGCAACGATGCCGGAAAGCGGGCGCACCCAGCGCAGGCTTTCGGTGCTGATCGAGGCGGCACCCCAGCGCATCGATTTGGGCCAGCTGAAATCGCGAACGATCACGGGGATCGCATCGGCGAGCAGGTCCTTGGTGGCGCGGCCGGGCACGTTCTTGATGGCGAAATAGGTCTCGCGGCCCTTCACCTCGCGAACCTCGAGGTCGGCCTTTTCGATCCCTGCCTTGCGACAGAAACCTTCGAGCGCCTGATCGGGCGCGCCGACCGGCGGGCCCTTCAGTTCTTCGCTCACCGCCTCGGTTGTCTCGGGAAGACCGCGGGCAATCAATGCGAGACGGCGCGGGGTCGACCACACAGTGATCTCACCTGCGGAAATGCCCGCCGCGTCCAGCTCGCGCCGGAACAGCTTTTCCAGTTCGGCGCGCCCGCCCGCCTGCATGCGGGCGGGGATCTCTTCGCTGCGCAGTTCGAGGAGAAAGTCGCTCATTTCGACCACTCCGGATATTTCTCTGCCCAGACGGGTGCTTCCTTCGCCATGTGCGCTTCGCAAGACCCGCGCGCGAGATCACGGACGCGGCCCATATAGCTGGCCCGTTCCTGCACACTGATCACACCGCGCGCCTGCAACAGGTTGAAGATGTGGCTCGCCTCCACGGCCTGTTCGTAAGCGGCGATCGGCACTTCATTCGCGAGCGCGTTTTTGCATTCCGCTTCGGCCTTGTTGAACAGGTCGAACAGAGCATCGGTCTCGGCGACCTCGAAGTTCCATTTCGACATCTGCTTCTCGTTCTCGAGAAACACGTCGCCGTACGTCACGAGTCTTTCGCGTCCTACCGCTTCGCTACTTGAGGACGTGCCCCCATTGAAGTTGAGATCATAGACGTTGTCGACGCCCTGGATGTACATGGCGAGCCGTTCGAGCCCGTAGGTCAGTTCGCCCGCCACCGGCTTGCAATCGAAGCCGCCCATCTGCTGGAAATAGGTGAACTGGGTGACTTCCATCCCGTCGCACCAGACCTCCCAGCCCAGCCCCCATGCGCCCAGCGTCGGGCTCTCCCAGTCGTCCTCGACGAAACGGATGTCGTGTTTCAGCGGATCGATGCCGATCACTTCAAGGCTCTTGAGATAGAGGTCCTGGATATCGGGCGGGCTCGGCTTCAGGATCACCTGATACTGGTAATAATGCTGCAGCCGGTTCGGATTCTCACCATAACGACCGTCGGTCGGGCGGCGGCAGGGCTGTACGAAGGCGGCGTTCCACGGTTCGGGCCCCAGCGCGCGCAAGGTGGTCGCGGTGTGGAAGGTCCCGGCACCCATGCGCATGTCGTAGGGCTGGAGGATGAGGCACCCCTGTGCACTCCAGAAATCGTGGAGGGCGAGGATCATGTCCTGAAAGGAATTCTGCGGATTGCGGTCCATGGCGCGGGGCAATGGCGCAAGCGCGAAAATGCGTCAATGCCACAGCGTCGCGCCTTCGGTACCTTTCCCGTGCAGGTCGCTTTGCAACTGGCCGTGCCGCCCGCTATCCCTGTGTCAATCAACAGGGAATCACATAATATGAAACGCCTTACTTCGGGCCCGCTGTCGGGCTGCCTTCTGTCGCTTGCACTTCTGCTGCAGGGGTGTGCCGCCTATTCGCAGGAAAATGTCGCCACCGCGCCCGTGGCGGATGGGCGGACAGGCGATGGCCCGGGCCTGTGGAAGGTGGCGGATGAGGATACGACGATCTATCTGTTCGGCACGGTTCATGCCCTGCCCGATAGCGTCGACTGGTATCAGGGACCGATCGAAAGCGCGCTTGCGGAAACGCAGGAACTCGTAACCGAAATTCCGAGCTCCGAAACGCAGGACCCGGCATCGCAGCAGATGGTGATGTCAAAGGCGATTCTGCCGGCAGACCAGTCGCTGCGCGAAATGCTCAGCGATAGCGACCGCACCACATACGAAGCGGCGCTGACCAAGCTGGACATGCCGCCCGCAGCGTTCGACCGTTTCGAACCGTGGTTTGCCGGAATGACGCTATCGGTGCTGCCGCTGATAAAGGCCGGGTACAGTGCCGAAAGCGGCGTGGAAGCCAAGCTGGAGCAGCTCGCTCCAGCCTCGGCAGCACGCGGCGCGCTGGAAACCATGGAATGGCAGATCGGTCTGTTCGATTCCCTGCCCAAGGAATCCCAGACCGCCTTCCTTATGGTGTCGGCGGAAAATATCGATCGCATCGTGCCCATGATGGACAGCATGGTCGCCGAATGGCTGGCCGGCGATGCCGACGGGCTGGCCGAGCTGATGAACGAAGGCCTAACCGATCCGGCGCTGGCGGATGCCCTGCTCTACAAACGCAATGAAAACTGGGCCAACTGGATAAATACGCGCCTCAAGCGCCCTGGTACCGTGTTCATCGCGGTTGGCGCGGGGCACCTTGCAGGTCAGAAAAGCGTGCAGGATTACCTGACAGAGCGCGGTCTGACCGTTGAGCGCGTACAGTAACGTTCGAGCACAGCGGGTTTTTTGTGAAACGCGGCTTCCTGACGTCCATCTGCCTCGCGCTGTCCGTGCTAATCGCGGCATGCGGTTCGCAACCGGATATCGACAAAGCGGAGGGGCCGCACCCGGCCCTGTGGGAAATCGTGAATGGCTCCGGCTCGGTGGAAGGCTGGATGTTCGGGACCATTCACGCCCTTCCCGACGGGACCAAATGGCGTTCGCCCAGGCTGGCCGAGGTTATCGACAACGCCGATACGCTGGTGGTCGAGGTCGCCAATCTGGAAGACGGTGCGGAACTGTCCCGGCTGTTCGGCGAGATGGCGTTCGATCAGCCGACCGGCCCTTTGGAAAATCGCATCGACCCGCAATTTCGGGACGAGTTCGAAACGCTGCTGGCGAAGGCAAAAGTCCGTCGAAACCATTTCGATTCGATGGAAAGTTGGGCGGCCGCTCTGGCACTGTCTCAGGTGGCGCAGTCCAATAAGTCGCAGAATGGTGCCGATCGCGCGCTACTGACCGCCTTCGACGGGCGCGAAATCGTGGAATTGGAAGGGGCGCGAAGACAGCTGGCAATCTTCGACAGGCTTCCCGAATCCGAGCAGCGCGACCTGCTGAATGCCGTACTTGAGGAATCGAGTGAGTATGGCGATGGCCGGGGCGCTCTCGCCGAAGCCTGGCTTGCCGGCGATCTAGACCAGCTAACGCAACTGACGCGACGCGGGGTTCTGGCTGATCCCGAACTCGAGAAAGCCCTGCTGCACGACCGTAATGCGAGCTGGGCGGCACAGATCGAGAATTTGCTGTCTGCCGAAGAAAAACCGTTGATCGCGGTTGGCGCCGGGCACCTTCTGGGCGAAGGCGGCCTGCCGGCATTATTGCAGAAACGCGGCTATACCGTCAGGCGAATCGAATAGCCGGACAGGCCGGTTAAGGCTTGCCTTTCCCCCGCTTCGTGCTATCGGCGCGCCCTTCGGCACCATGGTCATCCCTGGAGGTGTGGTGGACCGAGCAACCAATATGCATTCGAAAGGTATGTGACATGAGCGACGCTCTGACCCTGCCGGCCGAGGCGCGCGAACGGGCTGGCAAGGGAGCCTCCCGTCAACTGCGCCGCGATGGCCGCGTCCCCGCCGTGATTTACGGCGGCAAGGAAGAACCCACACTGATCCATGTTGAAGCCAAGGAGCTGATCAAGCAGCTCGACAGCGGCCACTTCATGAATTCGATCGTCGAAATCGAACTGGGCGGCAAGAAATTCCGCACACTTCCCAAGGACGTAGCGCTTCACCCGGTCACAGACCGTCCGGAACATGCCGACTTCCTGCGCCTCTCGAAGGGTGCCAAGGTCGAAGTCCAGGTTCCGGTTGTCTTCACGCATGAAGAAGCCTCGCCGGGCCTCAAGAAGGGCGGCGTGCTCAACATCGTCCGCCACGAGCTTGAACTTGTCTGCGATGCCGACAAGATCCCGAGCGAAATCGAAATCGACGTCACCGGCAAGGAAGTCGGCGATTCGATCCACATCAGCGAAGTCGCACTGCCGGCAGGCAGCGAAAGCGCGATCACGGATCGCGATTTCACCATCGCTACGCTCGTTGCTCCTTCGGCTCTCAAGAAGTCCGAAGGCGATACGACCAGCGCCGACGCAGCCGATGTTCCTGCAACCGAGCAGGACGCTGGCGAAGGCGACGAAGAGAATACCGAGGAAGAAGGCGGCGAGGACTAATCCTTCCGCCCTTACCGGGGTTTCACGAAGCGCCGGTCCCGCAAGGGGCCGGCGTTTTGCTTTTGAGGTGAGCGAAGCTAGAGGAGCCGCATGCAGATCTGGACAGGCCTAGGAAATCCCGGACCGCAATATGCGATGAACCGGCACAATGTCGGCTTCATGGCGGTGGACGTGATCGCCGACATGTATGATTTCGGCCCCGTTCAGAAGAAATTTTCCGGGTGGGTACAGGAGGGGCGGATCGGGTCCGAGAAGATTCTGCTTCTGAAGCCCGCCACCTTCATGAACGAGAGCGGCCGTGCTGCAGGCGAGGCATTGCGGTTTTACAAGCTGGAGCCCGATGCACTCACAGTCTTTCACGATGAACTCGATCTGGCACCGTTCAAGGTAAAGGTCCGTGTCGGTGGCGGACTGGCAGGCCATAACGGTCTCAAATCGATCAATCAGCACCTGGGGCCCGACTTCCGCCGGGTACGAATTGGCATCGGTCATCCCGGTACCAAAGAGCGCGTCCACGGCCACGTTCTGGGCAATTACGCGAAAGCTGAAATGGATCCGCTGACCGACATGCTTGCCGGGATCGCCGCCGAAGCCAAGTGGCTCGCCGCAGGGGATGACGCACGCTTCATGAGCGATCTCGCCTTGCGGATCTGACTAACTTACGCTGCACTGCGATAAACTGTCCCGGCAAGAGACAGCTTGAAGCCGGCAGTCGATTTTCGTCCTCCGAACACTAGTCCCCTCTCCAGATTGTTCAGGGATTTCATCATGCGCTTAGTTCAGACGGCTCTCCTTTCCGCTACCTTGCTTGCCTCGGCCACCTCGGCAGCGGCCATGACCCGTCCGCCTAGCGATACGGGTGGCAGCAGCAGCAGCGGTGGGACTTCCGTGCCAGAACCCGGCGCGCTCGCGATGATGGGAACCGGCGTTGCAGGCTATGGCGCGGCCGTCGCGCTCTACCGCCGCAAAAAGCGCAACGAAAAGCGCTGAGACATTTGGCGGTTCCGGGATGGGACCGCAAAGGCAGCGACTATCTGGCCGGCCGGCTCAGACTTTTTCACGATCCTGACGACGCGCTGGCCAATTGGGCCATGCCGCGGCATCATGGCTGTGAAGGAGACCAGTCATGACCGATCTTACTCGCCGAACCTTGCTCGCGGGCGCCGCGGCAACGGGCGCGCTCGCCGCTACGGCCTCGTTCGCTCAGGACGATAAGCTAGACACCCTTCCTGATCTGACCGGGCAGGCAATCCTGATTACCGGGACCTCGTCCGGCTTCGGCCGGCGGGCGAGCGAACTGTTTGCCCGTGCCGGCGCCACGGTCTTCGCTACCATGCGCAATACGCCGCGGCCCGAAGCGGATGAATTGCAGCAATTGGCGCGCGACGAAGGTCTGGATATCCGGGTATTGCGGCTCGACGTTCTGCTCGACGATGAGGTCGCAGAAGCGGTTGCGACAGCAGAGCGAGAAATCGGACGCGGGATCGACGTTCTGGTCAATAATGCCGGTGTCGGCATTACGGGCCCTGTCGAGGTTCAGGACATGGAGGCAACCAAGCTCGCTTTCGATACCAATGTGCTTGGTTATCACCGGCTTGTCCGCGCTGTCCTACCCGGAATGCGTGCGCGCAAACAGGGTCATTTCTTTGCCGTTTCAAGCCAGCTCGGCCGGGTAATGGTCCCCTATTCCGGCCACTATTCCGCGACGAAGTTCGCGGTCGAAGCCATGTTCGAACAACTAGCCTACGAACTGGTACCGCATAATATCGGCGTCACGATAATCGAGCCGGGCGGCTATCCGACAAAGGTTTGGGTCAACCGAAATCTATATTCGCAGGACCTCAAGAATCGCGCGTCTCAAATTCATCTCGACGGCTACCCGCAAATCGTCGCGACCATGGGGACTGAGGACGGATCGGGACGCCAAGCAGATCCAATGGACATCCCACGCGCCATGGCCAAGGTGCTTGCAATGGCGCCAGGCACTCGCCCCGTGCGCCTGCCGGTCAGTGCGGGAAGCATTCCGCAAGTCGCGATCAACGAGGTTTGCGCCGAGACCCCGGTCGGGTGGTTGGGGGAAAGCGGCTACGGCCCGCTGATCAAGGCCGTCCACAACGTCTGACGCTATGGCAATTCGTGTAGGGTGCGGCTAAGGCGCGCGCCACACACTATATCCGGAGTTTCTGATGGGTTTCCGCTGCGGGATCGTCGGCCTGCCGAATGTCGGCAAGTCCACCCTGTTCAATGCACTGACCGAGACGCAGGCTGCGCAAGCTGCGAACTATCCGTTTTGCACGATCGAACCGAATGTCGGCCAGGTGTCTGTCCCTGATGAGCGGCTCGAGAAAATCGCCGGGATAGCTAAATCGGCCAAGACTATTCCAACCCAGCTGGCCTTCGTCGACATCGCCGGTCTGGTGAGAGGTGCGAGCAAGGGTGAAGGTCTGGGCAACCAGTTCCTCGGCAATATCCGTGAAGTAGATGCGATCGTTCACGTGCTGCGCTGCTTCGAAGATGACGACATCCAGCATGTAGCCAACAAGGTGGACCCCCTCGCAGATGCCGAGGTGGTCGAGACTGAATTGCTGCTCGCTGATCTGGAGAGCTTGGAGAAGCGCGTGCCGGCAGCGGCCAAGCGTGCCACTGGCGGCGATAAGGAAGCCAAGCTGATGGCCAGCGTGCTGGGCCAGGCGCTGGAACTGCTGAAAGATGGCAAACCAGCCCGCCTCACCGAACCGAAGGATGAGGAAGAGGCGCGGGTTTTCCGTCAGGCTCAATTGTTGACTGCCAAGCCCGTCCTCTACGTGTGCAACGTCGCGGAAGAAGATGCTGCGAAAGGAAACGCGCTTTCGGAACAGGTGTTCGCCAAGGCCGCTGCCGAAGGCGCTGAAGCCGTCGTGGTATCAGCAGCCATCGAAAGCGAACTGGTCGGCATGCCGGAAGAGGACCGCGCAGAATATCTCGCCGAACTCGGACTCGTGGAATCGGGTCTCAGCCGCGTAATCAAGGCAGGGTATAAGCTGCTCGGCCTGCAGACCTTCTTTACAGCCGGCCCCAAGGAATCGCGCGCATGGACATTCCCGGCTGGCGCCAAGGCCCCGCAGGCGGCCGGTGAAATCCATACCGATTTCGAGCGCGGCTTTATTCGTGCTGAAACAATTGCGTACGATGACTACGTCGCTCTCGGTGGCGAAAGCGGTGCGCGCGAAGCGGGCAAGCTGCGGCAGGAGGGCAAGGAATACCTCGTGCAGGACGGCGACGTCATGCTTTTCAAATTCAACGTCTGAGAACACCAATGAACCGGATCGCTGCCGCCCTCGCCTTTGGTCTTGCCGCAATTACGAGCGGTTGCGCTACCTATACCGGCGAGCCCGTCGCAAGCGCGGCTATCGAACAGCGTGATCCGGTCACCATTCTCATCGCGATAGACGGATTTCATCCCAGCTATCTGGATCGCGGTTTGACACCCACCCTTTCCCGTCTGGCCGCGGATGGCGTCACTGCGCCGATGCGACCGTCTTTTCCCAGCAAGACATTCCCCAACCACTGGACATTGGTAACGGGTCTCGTCCCCGACCATCATGGCATTATCGCCAACAAGATGGAGGATAAGAGCAGGCCCGGTGAAACCTTTACGATGGCGACGGTCGATCCTTACTGGTGGAGCGAGGCCAAGCCGATCTGGGTGGAAGCGGAAGAGGCAGGGATCCGCAGTGCTGCCATGTTCTGGCCCGGCTCGGCGGTCCCCTGGGGCGGCACCGCGGTTCGCTACGGCCCCGTCACGGACGGCGAGATGGCGAGCGACTGGCAGGCTTTCAGCATGCAGGTTTCGAATACCCAACGGGTCAATGCGGTGCTCGACTGGTTGCGGCGTCCTGCAGACATTCGTCCCGAATTTGTGACCCTGTATTTCGACACCGTCGATAGTGCGGGCCATGATGGCGGTCCCGAGAGCGAAGAGGTGAACCGCGCACTCGCCGACGTGGATCAGCACATCGCAAATTTAGTTTCGGGCCTTCAAACCCTGGGGCAACCAGCCAATCTGGTCATCGTGTCCGATCACGGCATGGCCGCAACAGGGTCGGACAAAGTGGTCGTGCTGGCCGATATCGTCGATCCGTCGCTCTATCGCCTCGTAGAAGGCGGCGCCTATGCCACGTTCGAGCCGACGGAAGGCAACACGGCTGCGCTGGAAGCTGCACTCTTGCGTGAGCACGAGCATATGGAATGCTGGCGCAAGGGGGATATGCCCGCCCGCTTCCAGTATGGCACCCACCGACGTATCCCGCCCTATTTCTGTTTGCCGGATACAGGTTGGACCATCATTCCGACGGCGCCGGAAGGTAGCTGGCACGGCGGCAACCACGGTTTCGATCCCTATTCGCCGGAGATGACGTCGCTATTCATCGTCAATGGTCCAGCCTTTCGGCACGGCACCACGCTCCCTTCTTTTCAGAATACGGCTGTGACGCCGTTGCTTCGCCAGCTACTGGGCCTTCCTCAAGCAGCCAAAACTGACGGCAAACTGTCCGATGTGTCCGGGGCGCTCGTACCCTAATTTACGCACCATCCGGAACGAGCGTCCCATGTTCCCGTTGCCATGCAAAGGTAGTGGGGATGAAACGTGGGTAGCAAGTCTTCTAAATTCAGCACATTGGTGCGCGTCGGCTACTTCAGTCGTGCCATCCTCTATTGCGTTCTCGGCCTGATCGCTCTGACCAGTGCCGGTCGGATCAGTCAGGGTACGAATGGTATCTTCGACGCCATCGAAGAGTTTCCGTTGGGGCATGCCATCCTGTGGCTGATGGTGGTCGGCCTGTTGGCCTATGCCCTGTTTCGCTTCGCCTCGACCTTCTTCGATATCGAAAACCAGGGCAGTGACACCACGGGATGGGCGCATCGTATCGGCCATGCCGGTAGTGCCATCGGTCACCTTGCCCTGGCCTTCTCCGCATATCAGTTCGCGACTACCGGAAGCGACACTGGTGGCGGGGCGCAGGATGCAGCTTCGGGCATACTTTCCATGCAATTCGGCGGGGCAGCGCTCGGCCTACTTGGCATAGCATTTTTCGCTACTGCTTTTTTTCAGGCGAAGAAGGCGGTGACCGGCAGTTTCATGAACCGGATCAGTCCTGCTGCTCCTTCGCAAACACGCTTGCTCGGGGGCATCGGATACATCGCGCGGGCGGTTGTATTCCTCGTCATCGGTTGGTCGTTGTTCAAAGCCGGGTTCATGTCAGCCGGAGCAGGTCAGATTAAAACGCTGGGCGACGCAGTCGCAGCCCTTGCCGGCGAAGGCATCGCCTTCACGCTTGTCGCGATCGGTGTCTTGGCGTTTGGGATATTCAGTCTGGTGCTCGCGAGGTATCGGACCATTCCCGAGATGAATCTGAACGGGCGCGTTCCCAAGTTCCGTTCGTGAGTTGAATAATACCCCCTAGGGGTATACATTCCGATTATGTCGAGAACCGCGACCCTGTATCGAATGGTAATGGACAAGCATGTCTGTCCATTCGGTGTGAAATCGAAGTGGCTCCTTGAACGGGAAGGTTTTTCGGTCGATGATCGTTACCTGACCACCCGTGAGGAAACGAATGCCTTCAAGGCAAAACACGGGGTAGAAACCACCCCGCAGACCTTTATCGATGGCAAGCGGATTGGGGGCTACTCCGAGCTCCGCGAGCACTTCGGTCACGATAGCGAAGATGCAGAGGGGACAAGCTATCGGCCTGTCATTGCAGTATTCGCAGTCGGCGCTGCATTGGCGATTGCTCTGAGCCTGTTCGTTTTTCAGCTGCCCTTCACTATTCGCACTGCCGAATGGTTTGTCGCCTTTTCGATGGCGATGCTCGCCATGCTGAAACTGCAGGATGTCCAACAGTTTTCCACCATGTTCGTCGGTTATGATCTCCTCGGGCGAAAATGGGTGCCCTACGCCTATGCCTACCCCTACTTGGAAGCGACCGCAGCTATCCTGATGGCGGGCCGTCTTTTGCCTTGGCTATCCATACCCGTTGCCTTGTTTATCGGGACGGTAGGCGCGATCAGCGTTTTCTATGCGGTATACATCCAGAAGCGCAGCATCAAATGTGCCTGTGTCGGCGGCAGTGCGAATGTGCCGCTGGGTTTCGTTTCCCTGAGCGAAAATCTCGCCATGATCGGCATGGCGATTTGGATGTTGCTTCGTCCGACTTTGTGATCCATTGCAATATGCAATGCAGTTTTACGAAGATCTAGCCATCGGGCAGAAGCAGGCTTTCGGGCGCTACGAAGTAACGCGTGAAGAAGTGATCGAATTCGCTTCGAAATACGATCCGCAACCTTTCCATCTGGACGACGATGCTGCTGCTGCGACGCATTTCGGTAGATTGTCTGCCAGTGGCTGGCATACCTGTGCGATGACGATGGCCATGCTGGTCGAGAACCTGAAAGCCAACCGTCAGGCAGGACTCGGCTCGCCCGGTATTGATCAACTGCGCTGGAAGAAGCCCGTTTTTCCCGGTGACACACTGCGCTGTGAAAGTGTCGTTATCGAAAAGCGCCGCAGTGGATCGCGCCCGGAGATGGGAATCTTCAAAAGCTCGCTGACCGTGTTCAATCAGGACGACGAACCGGTTTTGGAAATGGTGTCCAATGGTTTGATCAGCACGCGCGACCCGGAAGGAAACGACTAGGCTACGCGCCGCATTGGGCAATCCCGCTCTTACGGTACACGACCTGTTCGCTTGCATCCCGGATCGTCAGGGTGGCCGGATAGTCGCTTGTCTCTTCGCCGGATTGTTCGCCCTCGGCCTCATCGAGATCCAGGGTCATCGAATAAGCCGCCCCGTCATATTTGCGACGCGCGAGATAGGGCAATTCTGGACTGCCCTTGTCGGCTGCAAGCGTAATCAGTTTATCGCCGCGCAGAAAATGACCGGTTTCGGCCATCGCCAGGGCAACCGCAGACATGCCCCCACCGTCCGGTGCAAAGCTGCAGCCTGTTCCGTATAATTCGTTCTTCTCGATCTCGCGGTAGCGGATCGGTTCGAGTTGGAGCTCCTCCGGTGGAGGAATGCGGTTAGCCTCCACCTCAGCAACCGCGGCAGCGCGTTCTTGTTCGTTCGGTTCATTCGAACACGCCACCAGCGTCAGGGCGAGTAGGATAATTGAAACGCGCATCAGTGCCTTCCGAACAGTTTTTCGACGTCTTCCATCGAGAGTTTGACCCAGGTCGGGCGACCATGATTGCACTGCCCGGACCGCGGTGTCCGCTCCATCTCGCGCAGTAGCGAATTCATTTCATCGACACGCAGGACGCGGCCCGCCCTTACCGACCCATGACATGCCATGGTGGCGAGCACGAGGTCGAGCTTTTCGCCCAGAAGCAATGCCTCCCCGTTCAACGCGAGATCGTCATCGATATCGCGCAAAAGCTTTTCCGGATCGGTCCGTGCAATGGCATGCGGCAGGCTGCGGACAAGCATCGCGGAAGGGCCGAACCTCTCGATAGCCAAACCATGTTCGGCCAGCTTCGGCGCTGCCTCCTCCAGCCTGTCGCAACTCGTTTCGTCCAGTTCGACCACTTCGGGAATAAGCAAGGCCTGGCTGCGTGCCACGGCCTCTTCAGCCCCCGCCTCGCGCAGCCGCTCTAGCACCAGACGCTCGTGCGCCGCGTGCTGATCCACCAGTACGAGACCATCCTTCGCTTCTGCGACGATGTAGGTGTTCGCCACTTGCCCGCGCGCTATGCCGAGCGGATATTCATCCGTCGCTTGTGTTACCGGCGCAGCTTCTTCGGCGCGCCCCTGCGGCTGCGCCATGACATCGGCCTCGACACCGCGCCATACGGCGCTGGCTTCCGCCACGCGCTGCTGCGGAGCGGACCAGTCCCGACCGCTGAACATGGACCGCAATGCCGCAGCCGGTTCTTCGCGCACCGGCTCCTGCTGCCAGCGCGCCATCGCTCCGGCATCCGGCGATTGTGCACTGCGCTTGTCGCCCGTTGCCAGTGCCTGCCGCAGTCCGGAAACGATAAATCCGCGGACCCCCTGGGCATCGCGAAAGCGCACTTCCGATTTGGCTGGATGGACATTCACATCGACGTCTTCGCAGGGCAGTTCGAGGAACAGGGCCAGCACAGCGTGGCGATCCCGGGCGAGCATGTCGGCATAAGCCCCCCGAACAGCTCCGGTCAGAAGGCGGTCCTTTACTGGCCGGCCATTGACGAACAGATACTGATGATCGGCAATGCCGCGGTTATACGTCGGCAAGCCGGCAATACCGGTCAGACGCATCGCCCCACGCTCGAGATCGATGGCAACGCCGTTATCCTTGAGTTCGCGTGCTACGAGTTGTGCCACGCGGTTCGCCAGCCCTTCGCCGGCCTGCAAACCGAAAATGCGGCGATCGCCGTGGTCGAGCGTGATCGCAATATCGGGTCGCGCCATGGCAAGTCGCTGCACCACATCCTTGCATGCGGCGTATTCGCTGCGCGGGGTGCGTAGAAATTTGCGCCGCGCGGGAATTTTCCCGAACAGGTTTTCGATTCGCACGCGCGTCCCCGGTGGCAATGCAGCCGGTCCCTCGTCGCGAATTTCGCCGTGGTCCACGACCCGTTTCCAGCCTTGCTCGGCCCCGTGCGGCCGGCTTTCCAGCGTAAAGCGCGCCACACTGGCGATGCTCGGCAGCGCTTCTCCGCGAAAGCCGAGCGTTGCAACCTGTTCGATTGCTTCGTTCGGCAGTTTAGACGTGGCATGACGTTCTAAGGCCAGCGCCATTTCCTCGGGCGACATGCCGCACCCGTCGTCGGTCACTTCGAGACTCGTCAACCCACCGTCGACCAGCTTTATCGCTATCCGGTTTGCGCCAGCATCGATGGCGTTTTCGACCACTTCCTTGAGCGCGGAAGACGGACGCTCCACCACCTCACCGGCGGCAATTCGGTTGACCAGATTCTCGGGCAGGCGGCGTATTTCGGGCATTGATGGGCAATACTAACGATGAAGCGCCACGATTCCGAGACAGTGCGTTTCGCTATCCCCCATGAGATGCACGGAAATTTTTGGCATTCCCTGCTTAATCTCGCTAAGGCACGGCCACCATATCCCCCCGGAGAGGTGCGAGTGGGCCGCATCCCCCTCGCCTGACCACGCGACAACACGGAAAATCGAGTTAAAATGGGCTTCTGGAACAACATCTTCAAATTCGGCGTGCAGAACATGGCGATCGACCTGGGGACCGCCAATACCCTCGTCTATGTACAGGATCAGGGCATCGTTCTTAACGAGCCGAGCGTCGTCGCCCTCGAGACGATCAACGGTATGAAGCGCGTCAAGGCTGTAGGCGATGATGCGAAGATGATGATGGGCAAGACTCCGGACAGCATCGAAGCCATCCGCCCGCTGCGTGACGGTGTGATCGCCGACCTCGACGTGGCCGAAGAGATGATCAAGCACTTCATCCGCAAGGTGAATGGTCGCAAGAGCCTGATGCGCTATCCGGAAATCACGATCTGCGTTCCGTCGGGTTCCACCTCGGTCGAACGTCGCGCAATCCGCGATGCGGCATCGAATGCTGGCGCATCGCAGGTTTATCTTATTCTCGAACCGATGGCCGCCGCGATCGGCGCCGACATGCCGGTTACGGAACCGGTCGGCAGCATGGTCGTCGACATCGGTGGCGGCACGACCGAAGTCGCCGTTCTTTCCCTGCGCGGTCTTGCCTATACTACGTCGGTTCGTACTGGCGGCGACAAGATGGACGAAGCGATCGTTTCCTATGTCCGCCGACACCACAACCTGCTGATCGGCGACAGCACAGCCGAACGCATCAAGAAAGACTACGCCGTGGCGCGCCCGCCGGAAGATGGTGTTGGCGAAAGCATCACCATCAAGGGCCGCGACCTCGTGAACGGGGTGCCCAAGGAAATTACGATTAATCAGGGCCACCTTGCCGAAGCGCTCAATGAACCGATCGGCGCTATCGTCGAAGGCGTGCGGATTGCGCTCGAAAATACTGCACCTGAACTTGCTGCCGATATTGTCGACCAAGGCATCGTGCTGACCGGCGGCGGCGCATTGATCGGCGGGCTCGACGATTACCTGCGCGAAGAAACCGGCCTGCCGGTCACCATCGCCGAAGATCCGCTTTCATGCGTCGCACTCGGCACCGGTCGTGCGATGGAGGACCCGATCTATCGCGGCGTCCTGATGACGGCGTAGAAAGGCAAAACGGATGGCGCCGATAAGTTCACGGCGCTCGGGGTATTCTCGCAGGGCGCAGTACAATCTTTTTACCGGTTACGTGATCGCGGGCATCGGCGCGCTGATCGGCGCGATCCTGCTCGCCCTGTCGTTTTTTCAACCCCATCTTTTCGGCGGACTCCGAGGGGTCGCGCAGGATGGTGTTTCGCCCGCCACGGAAGCTGCCTCTACTGTTCGTACGGGAAGCAAGGGGTTCTGGGACACGATCAGCGGCTACTACCGGGCCGGGTCCAAAAATGCTGACCTCAAGCGCGAAATGGAAATCGCGCGGATCCGCCTTGCCGAAGCGGAGGCGGTGAAGCGCGAGAACCTTCACCTCAAGGGCTTGCTGAAACTTCAGGACGCCGAGCGTGAGCCCGTTGCGGTGGCCCGCCTCGTGAGCTCTTCGGCCTCGAGCACGAGACGCTTCGCCTATCTCGGTGCTGGCTCGTCCGAGGGTGTCGAGATCGGTATGCCGGTACGGTCGCCGCGCGGCATTGTTGGCCGGATTCTCGAGGTCGGCAGCGACAGTTCGCGCGTTCTTCTCCTTACGGACACCGAAAGCATCCTCCCGGTCCGCCGCGCCAATGACGAGGTTGTCGCCTTCGCCGAGGGGCGCGGAGATGGGTTGATACGGATCAGGCTTATCAATTTGGGTATCAACCCGCTCAAGCCCGGCGATGTTTTCGTGACCAGCGGCGCTGGCGGATACTACCCTCCCGGAATCGCAGTCGCCATCCTGACGGAAACGACCGATGACGGCGGGGTGGCGCGCATTATCAGCGATCCCGCGGCCACCGACTATGTAAGTGTAGAACCGATCTACGAACCCGAAGCAGTGCTCGGCGCGGAGACGCCGATCGAGCGCGAACTGACCGACTGATGGAACGCAACGACCCGCGTTCTCGCAGCGATGCTTATGGCAGCCGGATCAACCGTTCGCATTCCAGCTTGCTGGCAAATGTTGTTCCCTGGGTCAGCATCATGGTCGCTTCGATCCTGCCCATCTTTCCGATCGCTTCGGCTCTCCCGATCATTCCACCCCTTGGATTGCTGATGCTTCTCGCCTGGCGACTGGTTCGCCCGGGCCTGATGCCGATTTGGGCAGGGATGCCCCTTGGTCTGCTCGACGATCTCTATAACGGCCAGCCCTTCGGATTTGCGATTTTCACATGGTCTCTGATCATGATCGTAATCGAACTTATTGAAACCCGGCTGCCGTGGCGCACATTCTGGCAGGACTGGTTCACCGCCTGTATATTGATCTTCGGTTATCTCTTGGCAGGCTGGCTGCTTTCAGGTGGCCAACCCACGTTCCATTCTCTTATCGCCCTGATACCGCAGCTAGTGCTTACCATTCTTCTCTTCCCGATCGCCGCACGTCTCGTCGCCATGCTTGACCGCTTCCGCCTTACCAGGTGGAAGGCGCTGTGATGCGTCTACGTAAGCGTGCAAAGCCGAAAGAGGTCGTAACGCAATCGACGCTGGACAATGCGTTCGACAGGCGGACCTTCGTCATCGGCACCGCCATGGGCGGTCTTGGCGTGCTGCTGGCAGCGCGGATGGGATACATCGCAATTGCCGAGAACGAAAAATACGAGCTGGAATCGGAAAGCAATCGGGTCAACCTTTCGCTCATCCCGCCACGGCGCGGCTGGATTCTGGATCGTAATGGCGCCCCCCTCGCCTCCAATAGAGCGGATTTTCGCGTCGATATCATTCCCGATCGCACTCCCGACACGGAAGCGACGATCGCGGCCCTTACGAAGATCCTGAACCTCGATGAAAATCAGGCCGCGGATATCCGCAAGCAGGTATCCGATGGTCCGGGATATCAGCCTGTCGAGATTGCTTCCGGCATAACCTACGACGAATTTGCCGCGGTCAGCGTGAGGCTGCCCGATCTGCCCGGTGTCGTTCCTCAGCGCGGTTTCTCGCGCTTCTATCCGACAGGGCCCAGCGTAGGCCATCTTATCGGATACGTCGGTACGGCGAATGCCGAAGAATACGCCGAACAGGATCGGAATCCTCTGCTCGTCACACCGGGCTACAAGATCGGCAAGGACGGACTGGAAAAGCAGTACGAGCAGGAACTTCGCGGTGTACCTGGCGCCCGGCGGGTCGAGGTGACGGCATCTGGCCGGATCGTACGGGAACTGGAAACTCGTGAGGATATCCAGGGCGATCCGATCCGGCTTACCATCGATGGACCCCTGCAGGATTATGCCGCACGGCGCATCGGCCTGGAAAGCGGCTCTGTCGTCGTAATGGACTGCGAAACGGGCGACCTCCTGTGCATGGCATCGATGCCTAGCTTCGATCCAAACAGCTTTTCGCAAGGGATCGGGCGCGTCGAATATTCCATGCTGCGCGATGATGAACGCGTGCCGCTGCGAAACAAGGTTCTGAAGGGTCTGTATCCGCCTGGATCGACGGTCAAACCCATGGTGTCCATGGCGTTCATGCGTGAAGGTCTGGACCCGGACGAAACGGTTTTCTGCGGTGGCGGTCTGCGCGTGGGCAATCGCGTATTCCGCTGCTGGAAACGCGGCGGCCACGGCACGGTCAATATGGCCAAGGGCATCTACCAGTCGTGCGACGTCTATTACTATCACTTCGCTCAGCGTATCGGCATGGATCCCATTGCTGCCATGGCGCAGCGCTGCGGAATGGGGCAGGAATTCCCCCTCCCCGTCGCCAGCCAATTCTATGGCACCGTGCCGTATCCCGCCTGGAAGGAAGAGAAATACGGGCGCCCCTGGCAGGCATTCGACACCGTCAATGCCACCATCGGGCAAGGCTACATGCTGGCCAATCCGCTTCAACTGGCAGTGATGTCGGCGCGTCTCGCAACCGGGCGGCACGTTCAGCCCCGGTTGGTAACCTCCACACCGGTCAAAGGTTTCGACGAAGTCGATTTTGCTCCCGAGCACGTGGCCTATGTTCGTCAGGCGATGAGCGATGTCGTCAACGGCCCCGGAACCGCCGGTCGTGCTCGTCTGCCCTTCGACGACATCAAGATGGCGGGCAAGACAGGAACCGCACAGGTCGTGGGCCTGAATTTGTCGGACGGCAAATCGGGGCCATGGAAATACCGCGACCACGGCCTCTTCATTTTCTTCGCGCCCTTTGACAAACCGAAATATGCGGGGGCCGTCGTGATCGAGCATGGCGGTGGCTCCGGTTCCGCTTATCCGATCGCGCGCGATGTGATGACCTTTTTGTTCGATCCCGAAAAGGGCATGGAAATGCTTCGCGGCTTCGAGGAGCAATGGGGCGGCACCGCACAGCAACGGCTCGATGCGAAATACCGTGCCTATGCGGCAGCAGCCGGAGAGGACGTCAAACCCGTTCCGGCCCGCGACGAAGAGATATTCGATCAGGTCGAGGCCGAAGCCCGTCTCGCCGTGCGCCGGCAGGAAAGCCTCGCCGACGAAAAGGTTGATCCGCGTCTCGACACCTCCCTTTCATCCGGACAGGCCAGCGAATGAGCGGGATCGTTCCGGCGCCCATCGCGCGCCAGCCATGGCGAATGCTTTTCCCACTTTTCGTCCTGATCGGATTCGGCGCGCTGGTGCTTTTCTCGGCCGCAGCCGGAAGCTGGCAACCCTATGCCGCCTCGCACATCCTGCGATTTGGTATTTTCCTCGTGATGGCCTTCATTCTGGCCCGCTTCACTCGCGAATGGGCCATTTTTCTGGCATTTCCCATATATGGCATCATTCTGCTGATGCTGGTCGCGGTGGAAGCGATCGGCTTCGTCGGCGGAGGTAGCCAACGCTGGCTGGACCTCGGGTTCATGCAATTGCAGCCATCGGAATTGATGAAGCCGGCCATCGTCTTGGTGCTTGCGCGGTTCTACTCGTCGCTCCCTGTAGGTATGATCCCGACTTGGCGTGCGCTGATCCCGGCTGGCGGCCTGATCCTTACCCCCGTCGCGCTCGTACTGTTGCAACCCGATCTGGGGACGTCGCTCGCCATCGTCTTCGGCGGAGCCCTCGTCATGTTCTCAGCCGGCCTCCCCATTCGCTGGTTCATGGGCGCTGGATTGGCTGCGGCAGTTCTTGCACCGGTAGCCTTTTTTGTCGGTTTGCAACCTTACCAGCAGAAGCGCGTCTTCACGTTCCTGGATCCCGAAAGCGATCCGCTGGGTGACGGCTATCACATCACCCAGTCCAAGATCGCCATCGGGTCTGGTGGGTTCTCCGGAAAAGGCTTCAACGAAGGGTCACAGAGCCACCTGCACTACCTGCCGGAACCGCATACCGACTTCATTTTCGCTACCATGGCCGAAGAATGGGGTTTCCTTGGCGGACTTGTGGTCATCGGGGCCTTCGCGCTGATTTTCAGTTGGGGCCTGTCCGTTGCGCGCGCGAGTAACGACCGTTTTGGCAAGCTGATCGCCCTGGGAATGACGGCTACCGTCTTCTTCTATGTCGCGATCAACCTCATGATGGTGATGGGTCTTGCTCCCGTTGTGGGTATCCCCCTGCCCTTCATGAGCCATGGCGGTAGTTCGATGCTCACCAACATGATCTGTCTTGGATCGATCATGATGGTCGACCGGTGGAACCGGAAAGCACCCCGCGCCGGAATCATGCGATAGCCGCACGCTTTCTTGGGCGCGCATCATCAGATTTCGGTGTCGACAGGCTTGCCAAATTACGGGTTCACCTGACCGAATGGCAGGTTTTTCGCATGCGCCAGCAGAGATTGCCTTTAGGGGCTTTTCTTCCCGCAAAACCCCGCTATACGGGCGCCTCCCGAGTCGGGAACGCCTCACTCCACGAGGCAGCGGTACGCCGCAGTGTGGACGCATAGCTCAGTTGGTAGAGCAGCTGACTCTTAATCAGCGGGTCCTAGGTTCGAGCCCTAGTGCGTCCACCAAACCTTTCAAAGACTTAAGGCCGATATTACACCCCTTCCCAATGGGTGTCGAGGGCCGTTTAATCACCACGTAATCAAGCGGCCTCGTGCAGTGGCGTAAGAGCCCCGGAAACTCTGGCGTAGCGCAGAGTACTTGAGGCGCGCTTTGTCGGGATTTCGTCTCCCCGCTCGAATTCCCGCACATCCGAATGTGATCCCGAATGAAGGGGAAATTTCCATCCAATTTCGTCCGGATTCATCCGGTGCCAACGTCCTACAGCGCTCCTCCTCGCCCCCTCCCCAATTCTTGGTATTGACGGACGGTGCTCGCGGTGAATCACTATCAGCGAGCAAACGTCCTGGAGTTTTTTGGATGAGGATTAGCCGCGATGCATAGGTGCAAGCTTCACAGCAGCTTGCTAGGCATAGACCGATGAAGACCGACCTCGATCACCTGCCTCCGCAAAAGCAGCGCGAGCTGGAGCGCGTTTTGCAGTTGATTTTCGAAGAGTTCGAAGATGCATTCGCACTGGCCAAGCACGACTGGAAGAAGGCCGGGCGTATCCTCAAGGTCATCCTTTACGGAAGCTACGCACGCGGCACCTGGGTCGACGAGCCGCATACCGCCAAAGGCTACCAGTCGGATTATGATTTGCTCATCATCGTCAATGACAAGCGGCTCACCGACAGAGTGAAATATTGGGCAAAGCTCGATGACCGCCTGATGCGCGAATACGGCGTGACGGGCACGCTCCACACGCCGGTTAATTTCATCGTGCATACTCTCCAAGAGGTGAACGACGGCCTCGCGCATGGCCGTTATTTCTTCATGGACGTGAAGCAGGATGGAGTCGCGCTCTACCAGTCGGACGACACCGAGCTGCATACTCCTAAGCCGAAGACACCCCCGCAAGCGCAGGCGATGGCGCAGGAGTATTTCGACGAGTGGTTCCCGAGCGCCAGCCGCTTCAAGAAAGCAGCAGAATTTCTGGTTGGCGAAGGTGGCCTACGTGAGGCTGCGTTCAACATGCACCAAGCCACTGAGCGGCTCTATCATTGCGTGCTCCTGGTCTGCACGTTCTACACGCCTCACGTTCACAACCTCGGTTTTCTGCGCACTCAGGCCGAGCGCATCGACCCTCGCCTGACTTACGTCTGGCCGCGCGAAACGAAGCGCGACCGCGCGCGCTTCGAGAAGCTCAAGGAAGCCTATGTGAAAGCGCGCTACAGCAAACACTACCGTATCACGCCAGAGGAGCTCGAATGGCTCGGTGAGCAGGTCGAGGAGCTGGGTCGCGTCGTCCACGAAGTTTGTTCTGAGCGATTAGAAAAACTCAAAGCCGACGCCGGAAAAGGCTCTTAGACAATTGCCGGGTTGGCTTGCCTCGCTAGGATTGCTGAGCGTCACACCCACTCACCTGTTCTGTTTCAGGAAAAAGCGGCAGGGTTTTGTCGTCAAAACCGGCCTCTCCCGCCTCCCGGGTAATTTCATAAGGCCCGAGCGCCTCCACGATCCTTGCCGTGAGCGTATCGACCGCTTCGCGCCGGTTGAAGGCTCTCGTTGCTGAAAGCACGTCGCGGAGCGCGTAGGTCTCGGCCTTACCGAGCGCAGCCCCGATCACATGGTTAAGTTCATCATCGCTTGGTCGAATCAACATTTTTTGCGTTAGAACAAAACCGGAACTATTTGCCAATTCGAAACTTCCACCCTGCTTCCGATTGACAGCAAAACATGCTCCCGGCAGGCGCTTTGCGATGTGCAATCTCTACCGAATGACGAAGGCGAACGACGAGGTCGCGCGCTGGTTCAATGCAGTCGATCAGCTCGGCAACGCCAACTTTGGGACCGAAGTTTTTCCGGGATATCCCGGTGCTGTGATTGCAGATGGCAAGCTCTCGCAGATGACCTGGGGTTTCCCGTTGTCGCTCAAAAGCAAGCGCACCGGCGAGCCGCTCAAACCGAAGCCGGTCAACAACGCTCGCACCGACAAGCTCGACAGCTACATGTGGCGCTTCAGCTTCGAGGAGCGTCGCTGCCTCATTCCGCTGACGGCCTGGGCGGAAGCCGAGGGCACACCGGGAAGCAAGACGCGGACCTGGCTAAGTCGTCCCGATAGCGAATTGTTTGCAGCCGCAGGGCTCTGGCGCAACAGCGATGAGTGGGGTCTCGTCTACTCGATGGTGATGACCGACAGCGCAGGCGTTGCTGCGGAATGTCATTCACGCATGCCGGTACTGCTGTCGCAAAACGACTGGGCGAAATGGACCGACGGTTCGACAAGAGAGGCGCGTAGTCTTTGCAAGCCGTGGGTCGGTGAACTTGCAATCGAGAGGACTGATCAGCGCTGGTAGGACTACTTTCGGCCTGCGCTCACGCCGCTTTCAGTACACTTTAATCGTTGCGCTCGCCTCGCAACATCGACGCCACGTAATTGCAACTACGCTGCATCGCGTGCCGTTCAGATGAATTGTCCGTGGCCGTTTGGGGTGGGTAGGAAATAGGATGGCCGCTGTATTTGGGGAGGACTTGGCTGCGGCCAAGTCTTGCACAGCGGCTGCATCAGGCGCTTCCCTCGCTCCGGTTAAACGGAAGCGTAGGAGTCGGATGATGGAGTACTTTGCAGGGCTCGATGTATCGATCG